>NZ_SCHP01000049.1 GCF_013607485.1 Bombilactobacillus bombi | reverse complement strand
CTGGACAAGCAGCAATACCCTTAAATAATACTACTCCTAAAATTGTACCAAATACTAAAGCTACCGTCATTTCTGGACTAGCTGACAGAAGCCCTACGCCTTTTGCTGAAAGTACGGCTACTAAAATCCCACAGGCTACTGCAATGTATCCTGCCGGACTTTTAAAGGCATTAAATAAATCTTTAAAACCAATTTTACCCAAAGCAATCGGCATTAAAATTGCTACCGAAATAACTGTTACTCCCCAATTGATTCCCTTAGTTTGTATAATTTGCATCAAATTTTTAGTATTGGGAAATAACTTACAGGCAATTACAATAAGTGCTGCAATTTGTAAAGACTTATTTTTACCTAGGATAGCAATTAAGAAAATAATTAATAAAAAAAGCCAGCTTTCCATTTTTTTCACCTCATTATTAACTAAAAACTATCTTATACTATAAATAAAAAATAGAGGAGCTGAGACTAAAGACATTTAAATTATGCACTGGTTTCTAAACCTGTTTTGTCACCTTTAGTACTTTTTAAAAAGTAACTAATTATCTATTTAAAAACAAAGGGTTGAGACAAAATTATTGTCTCAACCCCTAAAATAAATTTTTTATTCTAATTAATAATCTAAATTAAAGTGAGTTTGAAGCTCCCCGATAAACATTACCACGACGGGAATCTACAGTAATTACTTCATTATCTTTGATAACTTTAGTAGCACTTTCAGCACCAACAATTACTGGAATTCCCATTGCAATACCAACAACAGCCGCATGAGAAGTTAAGCCACCGTTTTCTACAACTAAGGCGCTAGCTTTTTCAATTGCTGGCAAGTAGTCTTTATCAGTATTTTCAACAACCAAAATATCTTGATCGTTCATCTTGCTTTGAGCTTCTTCAGCACTATGAGCAACGACTGCTTTACCAACAATAGTTTCGTCGCCGACACCTTGACCCTTAACTAATTTAGAACCAATTAGTTGGATCTTCATCAAGTTAGTAGTACCACTTTCACCAACAGGTACACCGGCCACAATAAGAATTAAGTCCCCTTCTTTAGCAAAACCTAATTCTTGGGCTTTTTGAGTAGCCAAATCAAACATTGCATCAGTATTTGTTGGACGTTGAGAAACGATTGGTACAACACCCCAGTTAACTGTTAAGCCCCGTTGTGTACGTTCATCGAAAGTGATTGCCAAAATATCAGCACTTGGACGATATTTAGAAATCATTCGTGCAGTATAACCAGAATTAGTAGCTGTGACAATCGTATGAATACCTAATTCTTGAGCAGTTCTTACAACTGATTCCCCAATTGATTCAGTAGCATTAGCACCCTTATATTCTTCAAACCGTTGGAGAGCTAATGTATTAGAGCGGTCTAATTGAGCTTGAGTCTTTAAATTGATTTTATTCATTGCTGCAACTGATTCTACTGGATAGTCACCATTGGCACTTTCACCAGATAACATGGTTGCATCAGTACCATCTAAAACCGCATTAGCAACATCTGTTACTTCGGCACGGGTAGGACGAGGATTTTCCTGCATTGAATCCAACATTTGTGTTGCTGTAATAACAGGTTTACCTAAGGCATTGCATTTTCTAATCAATTCTTTTTGGACAAATGGAACATTTTCAAAAGGAATTTCTACACCCATATCACCACGAGCAACCATTAAACCGTCAGAAACTTTTAAGATATCATCAATATTATTGATACCTTCTTGAGATTCTATTTTCGGGAAGATTTGGACATGTTCCATATGTTTTGCTTCTAATAACTCGCGAATATCTAAAACATCTTGAGCTTTACGAACAAAACTAGCAGAAATGTAATTAATCTCATGATCCAAACCGAAATTGATATCATCAGTATCTTTTTCAGTAATACCTGGTAAGCGAATCTCTACACCAGGAGCATTAACACCCTTTTTAGAACCAATCATACCTTCATTTTGTACTTCGGTAATTAATTCTTTATGAGCTTCATCTTTTTCAGTAATCTTTAAGTCTACTAAACCATCATCAATTAAAACATGACCACCAACATGTGTATCATCATATAATCCAGGATAGGTAACTGCAATTTTCTGGGGATTACCCTTTAAATTAGGGTCCATTGAAATACGAATTACATCACCAATTTTAGCTTCAAATTTGCCGCCTTCTTGTTCAGTAGTTCTAATTTCAGCGCCCTTAGTATCTAGCATGATACCAACAGTTTTGCCAGTAATCTTTTCCGCTTCATGAACCATATTCATCCGTGAAAGATGTTCTTCATGATCACCATGAGAGAAGTTAAAACGAAAGACATTAGCACCTGCCTCAATTAATTTAACAATTGTATCAACATCATTACTAGCTGGTCCTAAAGTACTAACAATTTTGGTTCTTTTCATCAATGTCGCTCCTTCAAAAAATTGATTGATTACACCCACTTAGTATACCAGAAAACTTTATTTTGCTAAAGTTTTGTTTATATCATATAATTCCATATCTGGCTGGTGTTTACTACTAAATAAATCGGTCATATTATGGTAAGTCAATTGGTTGTTTTCAATACCAATTGCAATTCCACCCTTGCCTTCATTTAATAGGTCAACTGCATAAGCACCCATCTTGCTTGCTAAAACGCGATCCCGTCCGGAAGGAGAACCACCTCTTTGTACATGGCCTAAAACCGTACTACGTGCATCAAAGTCTCCATACTGCTTTAATTGGTCCATAAATTCATTGGCATGCATCACACCTTCAGCTAGAACCACAATAGTATGTTTTTTACCTCGTGCCCGTAAATTTTGAATATTCTTAGCTACTTGCTGAATATCAAAAGGACGTTCTGGAACGATAATTTCATCAGCACCGCCAGCAACACCAGCCCATAAAGCAATATCACCAGCACCACGACCCATAACTTCAATTACAAAAGTCCGTTCATGACTTGCAGCGGTATCCCGAATCTTATCAATCGATTCTACTACCGTATTCACTGCAGTATCAAAACCAATTGTAAAGTCTGTGTAAGGAATATCATTATCAATAGTTCCCGGCAATCCTACAGCATTATAACCATGTTCAGTTAGCCGTAAGGCACCATGATAAGAACCATCACCACCAATAACTACTAAAGCATCAATACCAAACTTCTTTAGTTGCTCAATACCTTTTAATTGTCCCTCTTCTTGGGCAAACTCCGGATAACGAGCAGAGTAAAGAATTGTACCACCACGATTAATGATATCTCCAACACTGGATCGCTCCATTTTGAAGATGTCACCAGCTACTAATCCCGCATAACCGTAGTTAATGCCATACACTTCTATGCCAAATGACATCGCACGACGAGCAACAGCACGAATAGCAGCATTCATGCCTGGTGCATCACCGCCGCTAGTCATAATACCGATTTTTTTCATCTGTACACCTCAAACAATTTGATTTCCCAATTAACTATACTACAAAATATAACATTATTGTGAAAAAATTACAGTCTTATTTTCATAAAAACGCCATCATTGGTAAACAAAATTATTTTTCCCTAACAACTCTTGAAGTTTATCATTTAGTTCAGCGTTCTCACTGACAAAGTTCTGTCGTTTTAATAAAAACTTTTCATCACTGTCTTCAAAATAAACAATGACGGGAATAGATCCCGGATATTGCTGTGTTAGTTGTAAAAGTTTCTGCAAATTTTGCTTTTTTTTCGTATCAAAGCGAATATATAACTTTTTCGTATGCTGCTTTTGCAAAATATTTTGAGCCAATTCTAAGTTTTGCGCAATATATTCCTTATCATCGTGTCGTCCCAATGTTACTTTAATCTTAACTACATATACTTGATTAGTCTCTAAATCCAGTCGCTGAAAAAGATTAGGAAAAACGGTTATCGTATAATCTCCTATCTCATCTCCACCCGATAAAAATGCCATTTGAGTGCCTTTTTTAGTACGGATAACTTTAATTTGACGTATATAATATAAAACATTTGCACTTGCGTTGACGGATAAATTAGTTATTTTTTGAAAATGATAATTAGTTAAAGCATGTTGAAAACGTTCAACTGGATGTCCCGAAATATAGGTTCCAAGATATTGTTTTTCCTGATCTAATTTTTCTTCTGCACTAAAATCAACAATTTTACGCTTTTTAGGTTTTAAAATATCAAATAATGACACACTGCCCGCAGCTAATTTAATACTTTCCACGAGGTCAGCAACGTTTTGTACCAATTGGCGCCGATTTTCCACTAATTCATCCAATGCTCCACTATATACAAGCGGCAAAAGGTTTTCTGATTTTAAAAAGCGCGCATCTAACCGCTGTAGTAAATCTACTAAACTGCTATAAGGACCTTGAGCACGCTTTTTTAAAATATCTTCAATGACATCTCTTCGAGTTTTTTTAATACATGAAAGGCCAAAACGTAATTGCGACCCTTCTAACGTAAAATACTGCTGACTATGATTAACACTAGGCGCTAATACTTTAATTTGACGCAATTTTAGGGCCTGCAAATATGTGGTTATTTTAGAATCATTATTAAGATTAGCATTTAACAAAGCGGCAAAAAATGCCTGCGGATAATGAACCTTAATAAAGGCCAAACAATAGGCTAATTTACTATAGGCAACAGCATGAGATTTATTAAATCCATAATTTGCGAAACGTTCAATATATTCATAAACTTTGAGAGCATTTTGCTTTTGATGACCGCGCTTCACCGCCTGGATAATAAATTCATTTTTCTTTTCTACAATTAATTGTTCATTTTTTTTGGCCATAGCCCGACGTAACAAATCAGCCTCAGCAAGACTAAAGCCCGCCATTTGCGAAACAACTTGCATAACTTGCTCTTGATAAACTAATATCCCATATGTTGGCTGTAAAATTGGCTGCAGTGATTCATCTGGGTAAGTAATTGGCTCTTGATGATGTTTGCGGGCGATAAAATGATCAATATTTTGCATCGGTCCCGGTCGATAAAGTGCATTAGTAGCAACAATATCATTAAAATTAGTTGGCTGCAATTGCCGTAAAACCGAGCGAATACCTGCCGATTCAAATTGAAATACACCATCGGTATCACCGTGTTGGAAAAGTTTTAAGGTAGCAGCATCATTAAGATTAACCTGTTGAAAATCAAAATTTTTATCAAAATATTGTTGAATCAATTGAACAGCTGAATTTAAAATAGTTAAATTACGCAAACCTAAAAAATCAATCTTAAGCAGTCCTAAAGCTTCAACATTAGTTTTAGTCTGCTGAGTTAATAATGCTCCATCACTGGCTCCCGCTTGCAAGGCCACAGTTTCATCCAAATTATGAGCACTTAAAACAATCCCTGCTGCATGCGTAGAAAAATGGCGAGGTAAATTTTCAATTTTTAAGGCTGTTTTAAAAATTAATTTATTCCGGGCTGATTGTTGATACAAATTACGTAAGGCCAGCGATTGTTGATAGGCACTTTGTAAGCTAATTCCTAATGTTTTGGGAATTGCCTTTGACCATCGACTTAATTCGACTTGACTTAAACCAAAAACTCGTCCTACGTCTCGCAATGACTGCTTGGCAGCAAAAGTTCCAAAAGTGATGATTTGCGCCATATGATCATTACCATATTTGGTTTGCATATATTGAACTAATTCTTCCCGTCGATTATCCGGAATATCTAAATCAATATCAGGCATATCGACCCGCTCAGGATTTAAGAAACGTTCAAATAATAATCCATATTCGAGAGGATCCACTTGAGTAATCCCTAAAGCGTAGCTAACTAGTGAACCTGCGGCGGAACCTCTTCCAGGTCCTGTCATAATATTTAATTTATGAGCTTGGTTAATTACATCCCACACAATTAAAAAGTAATCTGCATAACCCATTTTGTTAATAACATTAAGTTCATGTTGAACCCTTTGTTGATAAGCCGTGGGTATTCCTTTTGCAAAATGCTGTTCTAGGCCTTGCTGAACCAATTGCCGTAAGTAAGTAATTGAATCTAGATGTGATGGCGTTACAAAGTGTGGCAGCAAAGTTCTTTGAAAGGGGATTTCTACTTGGCATTGTTGGGCAATTTTTTGGGTATTAGTAACAGCTTCTTGTAAGTCATGGACTCGAAAATCATGATAAAAGTCTGCGGCTGACCGCAAATAATTGGAACCTTGAGGGATAAACTTCTCTACCTGCGTACCAGCAGCAATGTGGTGTAAAACCTCATTACTAAAGGCATCTTCAGGTTTTAAATATTGCACATCATCTAAGGCCACCAACGGTAAATTGTGAAGTTGCGCTAATCGCTGAATTAAATACGCTTGGTCTTGGGCTTTTGCCCGCAAACCAATACCTAAATATAAATCAGTCGATTTTATTTGCAGCAACTTTTGCAGATAATCAGATAATGGTTGTTCATTTTGCTCTAACAAGGTGGCCAATTCACTATCAACTGCAGGGACAATGACAATTAAATTTTGAAGTAAGTTTTTCTTATCAAGAATGGATACAGTTTGTTCAGATGTCATTAATAATGACGATAACTTTAATAAATTATGATATCCGTCAATATTTTTAGCTAAAACTAAAAGCGGATAACTTTGATCAGTTAAAATCAAACCTTCAACTTGAATTGTCATTCCTAAAATGGGATGCAGCTGATTTTTTCGGGCAATTTTATAAAATTCAATTAAGCCATAGGTAACATTAACATCGGTTAAAGCCAAAGCGTCATAACCTAATTGTCGAGCTTGCTTGACTAAATTATTTATTTCATTTGTGCTTTGCAGCAAGGAATAGCTGCTCAATACTTGCAGTTGTGATACCATAACAACCTCCTTGCTGC
>NZ_SCHP01000048.1 GCF_013607485.1 Bombilactobacillus bombi | reverse complement strand
GACAAAAAGTAGTTTCACCACAAGAATTTCAACAAATGTTAACTTATAACCAGCAACTAATCACACAAGCAGCCAATAAAATCTTAAGCGGTGATAATCGTTTAAGTCCTTTAAGGGAGGATAAACAAACTACCGCCTTACAATACAGTGATTTTTTGCCTATTATGCAATTTGATGCAATGCTGCCGGAAAATAATTACCGTAATTTAGAAAATTTGAATAAAAAAGCTTTCTTTGAAAAATTAAATTCAACAAATAATGAGGAGTCTTAACATGGCGCAATACAATCCTACCCCCAATCAGCAGCAAGCTTTAACTGCTAGCGGCAGTGATATTTTAGTTTCTGCTTCGGCTGGATCAGGCAAAACAACTATTTTAGTGGACCGCATCGTTCACGAATTATTAGCAGGTCAAGAAGTGGACCATTTGCTCATTGTTACTTTTACTGAAGCTGCTGCTCGAGAAATGAAACAACGTTTAACCAATCGAGTACGCCAACAGGCAGCTAAGGTGGAGAATAAGGATCAAAAACAACATCTTTATCGGCAATTGTCCTTAATACCTGGGGCCTATATTAGTACGTTGCATGCTTTTTGTCTGCGAGTGATTCGTAAATTTTATTACTTAATTGATCTTGATCCTACCTTTAGGTTATTAAGCGATGATAATGAACGTTATTTATTAAAAGAACGCGCATGGCAAAAGGTGCGGAATGCCTATTATCAAAAAGAAGATGCTGAATTTTTTCAGTTAGAGGATAATTTTGTTAGCGGTAATAATGATGATGATATGGCTGAATTAATTTTTAAGCTGACAGATTTTGCTTTGACAACGCCGGATCCTCTAGCTTGGATTGCTAATTTACCGACCCAATATCAAGTACAAAGCGATATTAGCCAAACTATATTTTATCAACAGACATTATTGCCCACATTACAAACTAACTTAGCTTATTTACAAATTCAGTTGCAAAAAGCTTTAAATCAAGTGACAGCAGCCACTGAATTGAGTGGCTATCAAGAAAGTTTGGCAACTTTAAATGAACAATTACAAAAGCTAATAGTTAAGTTGCCACAATTAAATTGGGATGATTTGCGCCGAGAAATTTTGGGACTTACAAAGATTAAAGGTCGCGCCAAACCTAAAACCCCGCCAGAAATTACTCAGCCTTTTAAGACTATTAAAGACAATGTTACTCAGCAAATTCAAGAATTACAATATAAGTTATTTGCCTTAGATAATCATCAATGGCAGCAAATTCTGCAATTGAGTAGCAATTTGATTTCACAATTAGTAACAGTGGAAAATAAGTTTATGCAACAATTTCAACTAGAAAAACAAGCTCAGCATTGTTTGGACTTTAATGATTTAGAGCACTATACCTTACAAATTTTACAAGCAAAAAAAGATCATCATTTTGTGGCTCAAGAATACTACCAACAATTATTTGCCGAAATTTTGGTAGATGAATATCAAGATACCAATCCACTCCAGGAAACTATTATTCAAAAAATTCGCCAGCCCCAACCTGGAAATTTGTTTATGGTGGGGGATGTTAAGCAATCAATTTATGGTTTTCGTCAGGCTGCACCGCAATTATTTGTCAGCAAATATCATCAAATGCAAAAAAATCCAGCAGTGGGTCAATTAATCAATTTGACAGATAATTTCCGCTCTAGTGAAAATGTTATTAAAACGGTTAATGGTATTTTTGAACGGATTATGGATCATAAATTAGGTGATTTGGATTATACCAAAGAAACACGTTTGGTGGCTGGAGCACATTTTCCTAAGGATTTAGATACTCAAACCGAAGTTATCTTAAACTCAAAAACGGCACAGGAAGATGGCAGTAATTCCAATGAACAAGCACAAATCAGATTAATAATTGCCAAAATTCAAGAAATGTTTGCGCACAATTATCAAATTTATGACCGTAAAACTGGGCAAAAACGACCTTTACGCTATTCTGATATTGCTATTTTGACGCGAGTGAAAAGTTTAAATAACGATATTGTCAACTTGTTTGCCCAGGCCCATTTGCCTGTCATTGTGACTGATGCTAACAATTATTTTCAAACAACCGAAATCCAGGCAATGCTCTCGATGCTCAAAATTATTGATAATCCCCGGCAAGATATTCCTTTAGTTGCGGTTTTACGCTCAATGATTGGAGGCTTGAATGAAAATGAATTAGCTTATCTTCGGATTAATAGTCGTACAGGTGATTACTATCAAGCTTTATTAAATTATTTAAGTGATACAGCTTATAACCAAAAAACTACTTTTGCACAGCAGTTAACTAAGAAAGTGCAGCATTTTATGACGCAATTAATGGATTTTCGGCAACAGGCGCCTAAAATTAGTATTGCAGAATTAATTTGGCAAATTTATCTGCAAACAGGTTACCTTTCTTATGTTCAAGGAATGCCGAATGGTCGGCAACGAGTTGCTAATTTACATGCCCTATATCAGCGAGCCGATCAATTTGAACAAATGGAATTTAAGGGCTTGTTTCAATTTATTCGCTTTATTGAACATATTCAGAACAATAATAAGGATTTAGCACAATCTCTCGAATATAATCCTGAAAGTAATGAAATTCAGGTAATGACGATTCATGCCAGCAAAGGCTTAGAGTTCCCAGTAGTCTTTTTATTAAATATTGATCATCATTTTAATAACGAAGATAAACGTAAAAGATATTTATTTGATACCCAGCAAGGGATTGGTATTAAATATCTTGATGCACATACTCATATAGCTTATGAAACTCTACCGCTATATACTACCAAAGCCTATCAAAACCAAAAATCATTATCAGAAGAAATTCGACTTTTATATGTTGCTTTAACGCGTGCTCAACAAAAATTAATTTTGGTGGGTGCAATTAAAGATACTCTTAGTGAACAGTGGAGTAATTGGCAATTGCCAACTAGTCCTAAGATGGTGATTGATTTAGCTTTACGTAATAAATTCAATTCATTTCAAGATATGTTGCAGTATGTATGGGGACTTAATGGTCAACTTGACCAAGAACAAGTGGTGGCTCAAGCAGATAGCGCCTTTGATTTTAAAATCAACGTTGTTACAGCTCCTAAAATCAAACAGTTGTCTGAGACTAACTTACCGCTGAATAAAGACATAACCACGCCGCCATTATTTGAACAAACGGTAGAAAAAATTTTAAATTTTCAATATCAGCACCTTCCAGCTACCAAAACGACCGCCTATCAATCAGTCTCAGAAATTAAGCACTTATTTGCTGATCCAGATGATCAGAATCTGCCTGTCATTGATTGGAACCAACAGCATCCCCGCGGTAATCGCTACATTATTGATGAGTTTGTTCGGCCTAATTTTTTAACTGGTGAAACAGCTACCGTTACACCAGCCGACATTGGGAGTGCGACACATTTATTGCTGCAAAAAATTAATTTGCAAGCAGTACCTACACAGGGCGATTTCCAACAATTAGCGAAAACACTAGTACAGCAACAAGTTTTAGCAGCTGCAGTAGCTGAAAAGATTAACTACGAGAGTTTAGCGCAATTTTATCAATCGGATTTGGGAGCACAAATTATTCAATGTCAAAGTACTTTAAAACGAGAATGGGCTTTTTCGATGTTATTGCCAGCCAGTCGTTTATTTTCCCAAATGGATAACCAAGATGATGACCAGATCTTAATTCACGGAATTATAGATGGATTGTTTCGCGATGCTGCTCATCAAATTGTATTGTTTGACTACAAAACTGATTTTATTGAACCGCAAAAAGCGGCCGGTAAACATTCAATTCCGTGGGCTTTACAACAGTACTCTGGTCAGTTAAATTTGTATCAGCAAGCTGTCGAACAAATTTCCCCTCAAAAGGTAAGCCACAAATATTTGTGTTTACTTTCCATCAACCAGGTGATTGAAGTAAAATAAAATTATGATAACAAAAAATAAATATGTCGTAGTTGATTTAGAAACTACCGGAACTCAAGTTAAAAATGGGGATAAGATTATTCAATTTGCTGCAGTGACTATTGAAAATGGTCAAATTACTAATCAACAAAGTTTCTTAATTAATCCTCATTGTCAATTAAATGAAAAAATCATTGATTTAACTGGAATTAATTCAGCACAATTGCAAGAGCAGCCTGATTTTAAGCATTTTGTTCCACAAATTCAGCAAATTTTACAAGGTGGGGCATTTGTTGCTCATAATGTTAATTTTGATTTCCCCTTTTTACAGGCGGAATTACAGGCTGCTAAGCAGTCCCCTTTAACAAATCCAGCGATTGATACAGTCGAATTAGCACAGTTTCTCTTGCCGCAAGCTCCCAGCTTTAAGTTACGAGATTTGACTAATTTTTTAAATATCCAACATAACCGGCCTCATCAAGCTGACAGTGATGCTTTGGTAACTGCAGAATTATTCTTGTCTTTGCAACAACAGCTTCTTAATCTACCGGTTGCTACCTTAAAGTTACTACGTCATTTTACAAGTAACTTAACCCGGCAAACAGGTGATTTTGTAGAACAGATGATTAATCAAGCGTTGGATCAGCCCCACACTTTACCGGATTATTTGGTAGAAGTTCATGGTCTCGTATTAAAAAAGCCTCAAGTAGTGGCAAGTTCTTTAGTTACTCAAAGCCACTATCCGCGTACACAAGCCAAAAAAGCGGCCGTTTTTGCGCAGACTATTACGGCTCGTCCTCAACAAATGAAAATGATGAATTTTATTCAACGTAAAGTTGAACAAAAAAGTCCCTTAGCCTTAGTCGATGCTCCAACCGCATCAGGTAAAACTTTAGGCTACTTATTTCCACTTTCTTATTATTTGGACCAAGGTCAACAAGTTATTATTGCCACTTCAACTAAACTACTTCAGCAACAATTAGTTCATGAATCTTTGCCACTTCTGCAAAAAATTCGCCAGCGTACCTATAGTGCAACCATAATCAATAGTGCACATAATTATTTAGATTTAGATAATTTTTATCAAACCTTAAGATCAGAAGTAGGTAATCGGCAGAGTGATTTATTAAAGATGAAAGTAATTGTTTGGCTGACACAAACCCAAACCGGGGCATTGGCAGAGCTTAACCTAACTAACTATCAGACGGATTTTTTTAAAATAATTGCCAGCAATGGCCATCGTCAACAAGGCTTATTTTATCAGTATGATTTTTGGCAGCGCCATTGTGAAAATGCTTGGCAAAGCGATTTAATTATTACTAATCAAGCTTATTTATTAAATAATTTAGATTTAAAAATTTGGAAGACTGCTCAAGTTTTAATTGTTGATGAAGCCAGCAACCTCATTGCTCAGACTTTACGGCCCCAAACTAAGTTTGATTTTCGGCTGGTTAAAGATGCTCTTAAAAAGATAAGTGATATTTTATATCAACAACGAGTAACTATTAGAACTGCTTTTTCACAAAATCATTTGTATTCTTGGACACATGATGACCTACTAGAATTGGACAATGATTTTAATAATTTTAAACAACATTTGGATTTTTTAGAAGCTGATTTATTAAGTAGTTATCTAAAAAAACAAATTCCATTACATCAACGTCAAAGTGAAATGACCTTGGCAATTAATCCTGCTCAACTACAAAACCGTACTATTAAAGCTTTATCGCTATTAGCCCAAAATTTACAATCACTCCTAGCTAAAATTGCGCGCATTTTTTCGTTATATGAACGTAGCCAAATGCCCACTGCCGCCATTATTCAAATTATTTTTCAGCTTCGTTTAGAATATCAAATAGTCCTGCATCAAGAACGTCAGTTGGAACACGTCTTAGCTGGATTATCAATTTGGAGCCCTCAAACTGGTCTTATCTTAAAAATGACTAATTATAGTAATTGGGATACTCTCAGTTTAAATACTCAAATATTTACTCAAGAAGCACTAATTCAACAGTTACAGCAGCAATTTCAGACAACTATCTTAATCGGTGCTGCATTAAAATATCAGCGTAGTTTCAAAAATTTTTGTCAGCAATTAGGTATCACGCAAACAATTCCTGCTAAAGATCGTCTCAGCCTAAAACGTGATTACATTTTGGATGACAAAATTAAAGTTTATTTACCTCGTATTGCGCCCCATGTCCGTAATGATCAATATGATGCCTATTTGGCAGCAGCTATTTTAGAATTAATAAGCCATAATAACTGCAAGACTTTGATTATGTTTAATTCTTTGCAGACCCTGCAGACAGTTTATGATTATCTACAAGATATGCCTGTTTTTAATCAACGAGAAATTCTCGCTCAAAGCATTAGTGGCTCTAACAAGCGCCTCAAAAAAAGATTTTATCTCAATAATAATGCTATTTTATTAGCAACTAATACTTTTGGAGAGGGTTTAAATTTGTCAGCTGGAGAATTAAAATTAGTAATTATTACACGGCTGCCGTTTGCGGCGCCTAACGATCCTTTAGTATCTGCTAAAAATAAGTATTGGCAAGATCAAGGACTTAATCCCTTTAAAGTAGACAGCTTACCTACTGCAAGTCGGCGCTTAAAACAAACGGTAGGGCGCTTAATTCGCTCACCAGCTGATCAAGGTATTATTGTCTTTTTAGATCGCAGAATTGCTACTACTAATTATGGTAAAAAAATATATCAAGAATTAGAGTTACCTGCTTATAATGAACAATTCTCTATATCAGAAATTTCCCAGCAAATAAATATTTTTCTTAAGTCAAATTTTTGATACACTATAAATAAAGTTTGATAGGAAGTAGTTATGAAGAAACAATGGCAAAAAACCGCTATTATCACTGTTATTCTTACAGTAATTGTTTTATTCTGGTCTTTTTATTTGTTGGCAACAGGTTTACACAGTTCTGCGAAAGCCCAAGCAATTGAAATTGCCCAGAATAAAGCAGGACTGATTAATAA
>NZ_SCHP01000047.1 GCF_013607485.1 Bombilactobacillus bombi | reverse complement strand
GCTCTTATTTTAGCGATTGGTAATTTTATTCGTCCTGATGCCATTGTTTATTTAGTACCCTATCTAGTTTATTTTTTCTTACAGTTACTCGCTCAGCCGCTAAAATTTTGGCGGCGCAATTTTGCTGGTTTTATCATTATTATTGCAGTCTTTACCTTTACAGGATCGATTTTGAGTACAGCTGTCAAAGTTAATCATATTAACGATGTCGGAATGATTAATCCTGATCCTTATAATCGATTAGCAGTTGGTTTGCACTTAGCTTCTAATGGGCGCTACAGCAATGATGTTAATAATCAAATTAAACAACTAACCCAAAAACAAAAATATACCCGGCCTCAAGCAAGCTTAAAAATCACTAAGGATAATTTACACACTTTAAGTCAAACCCGAAAAAGAGACTTATTGAACTTTTTTGCTTACAAACAAGCCTTATATGCTTTTGGGATTTTTGATGGTCTTAATTTTCCTTTAGGTTATTTTAGCAGCTATCATTCATTTTTATATAAGCTTTTAAGTTGGTTAAATAGCGGCTATATCCTAATAGTTTTTATTTTTGCTCTAGTGGGATTTTGGAAAACCGATTATCGTCAACAGCTTCTGAAAATTATCTTGCCTTTTATTATTTTTGTAGGGCTCTTTTCTAACATCTTTAATGAAGTTCAGTACCGCTATAGTTTTGCAATCCAACCCATAATTTTTATCCTTGCTAGCATTGGATTTAACTATCTTTTAAATAAAGTGCGCGCTAAAATTAATGTATAATAATGTCCTATATTTATAATTTTGATTTTAATAAGCATACTAATAAGGGGTGAGACACATGTATTTGTCTCACCCCTTATTAGTATCTATTTTTAAATTTAATACATACAACTAAACTCTTTTGATTCTTCATATTATACTATCAACCTATCGTCTCATTATTATAAAAGCGAGAATTAGAATAGGTCGTTGGCTCTTGCACCATGACTAATAAATAGGCACAAATAAAACTAAAATAAATATTAACCGCTGGTGCATTCAAAACATGACCGGCCAATACAGACATAAAAATACCAATGGCAATCGCTGCAAAATACAATAAATTTGTTTGAATATTACGACTAGTCCAATGCCTTAGAAGCTGAAAAGCTAGATATAAAAGACTCACTAACAAGGGTAAAATTACCACTATAAAGCCAATAATGCCAAATTGAAAGAATAAGTCGAACAAGTCCATTTCTACTGTACGTGGATGCTTTTTATAATTACTTCCATAGCCCATACCAAATAATTTTTGTATTAATGGTGCTTTGGCAAAATGACGACTATTGAAATTAAAATAATTAGTCCGACCACTTAGTAGTTTTGCCAAAAGAGGATTACTTAATTCATTATTAGATAATAAGAACCTCTCGTAATGATCTAGATGTTTTTTATGTCTAGATTTACGTAAAAGTTTTTTCTTGTTTAATTGGTTATTTTTAATGATCTTAGCCTGAATCACACTATTAGTATGCACAGGCGAAGCTGGATATACGACAGCAATACTTAACCCCAAGAGGCAAGTTATTAAAAAATTGATTTTTAAGCTTTTTTTAGCAATTTTAGAAAGTGACCAAAAGCGGTAAGCCAAAATTTGATAAATAAGGGCAAAAAAGAGACCAATTAACATGCCATAAAAACAGCTCTTAGTACCAACCATAATAATAGAAATGACAGATAAAACTACCCCAATCCAAGACCAAAACTGTCCTTGTTCTTGACTTTTTTGGAGAGCATATAAAATAACCAACGGAAAGGTAATCGCCAAAATAGCTCCCAATTCATTACCCGCATTAAACCAGCCAGTTTGTCCAACCTTGCCTTGGTCATAAGTGGCAAAGCCACTATTAGTTAGGCTTGCAGCAAGCATCACTACATTGACAATCATTTGGGCCCAATATATGACAGTAGGAATTAGTGCCTTAATTTGTTTGGCCCTTAAATTGCGAAATACATAATAAAAACCAATCAAAATAACTAGATAATGTACACTTTTAAAAATCGCCGAAAGCTCTGTAAAAGTTGCGAATACCGGCTTATTAAACTTGTTAACCACCAAATTAATAACTATTATAATAACCAACAATAAAAAATATTGCCACAAGTGGCGGTCAAACCAATTAGCTCGCGCTTTTGCAGCTAAGTTAATAAAATATAAAATTACGACTAACATTATTGCTCTTACCACAACTCCTACTGTTAAGCCAAAGTGTGGTAATAGTTTAACTTGCCAGCCAGTAATTACATCTAAGAGCGGCTGGATAAGAAGATAAAGTACTAGCAAAACACTAAACTTGTTTAAATTAATCTTTTTCAAAATGAAAACTCCAATTATCTTTCTAGGTAAAACTCAAAGCGATCCCCCACATATTGTGATCTCACATATTCAAAAGGGCGCCCATCACTTAACATTGTAACCTGTCGTAAGCGTAAAATAGAAGAGCCTTTTTTAATCTTTAATAATTCTGAAACTTTTTCTGAAGACAGCATTGCTGAAACAGTTTGAGAAGCATGACCTAAGCTATAGCCTTTTTTCTCTAAAGCATGATATAACGATTTTACTACTTCAGCGCGACTAATGCCTGCTACAATTTCGGCAGGTATTGAAGTAATATCAAAACAAATAGGCACCTCATCAGCCAAACGTATCCGTTCCATACGCAGTATTTTCTGGTCAGCAGCCACCTTTAACTGTTCCTGTTCACTCAAGCTAGGATCCGCAAAATAATAGGAAACTAATTTGCTTGCTGGCTTTTTCCCTTGGGCAATCATAATATCCGTAAAACTAGTCGTACCGGTCATTTTTTCCTGTACCTTTTGACTAGCAATATAAGTTCCAGATCCGACCTTTCTTTGCAATATCCCTTCATCAACCAAAGTTTGAATAGCTTGGCGAATAGTCATGCGGCTAACTTCAAACTGTTGTGCCAAAGTACGTTCTGAAGGAATACGCTGTCCAATATGCCATTTGTTTTCAGCAATTGCTTGTTTAATTTGATTGTGGATTTGGACATAGATTGGTTCTTGCATGTATATCCCCCTCACTTTGACCACAGTAATTATAAATTGCACATAGACACAATTCATTTTAAATTAAAACATCCATTAAGTCGACCCTTTTTACAACAAAAAAGCTGAAACTTACGTTTCAGCTAGAATTGGGTTAGCTGGATTCGAACCAGCGCATAATGGAGTCAAAGTCCATTGCCTTACCACTTGGCTATAACCCAATAATGGAAGGGAGTGGATTCGAACCACCGAACCCGAAGGAGCGGATTTACAGTCCGCCGCGTTTAGCCAGACTTCGCTACCCTTCCAAAAAATATTAACTTAAGAACAATAAATATAATAATAAATTTTCAGAGAATTTGCAACCCTTAATTTAAAATTCTTAAATAATATTTTTAAAAAACTAATTTACACCGGCCATTAACTTTTCAATTTTGGGCGTTAAAATTAACAAAATAACCGCAAAAGCGATAGCTACAATACCAGTTACTCCAAAATAAGCCATTTCATGTCCAGGATAAAACTGTACGACTTTGGCATTTATTGCCTGTCCGGCAGCATCTGCCAAGAACCACATACTCATCATCTCTGAAGAAAAAGCCTTCGGTGCCAGTTTAGTTGTCACTGATAACCCAATTGGAGAAATTAACATTTCCCCGACTTCCACAATTCCCCAACTTAAAACTAACCACCAAGGGCTAACTTTGCCGCCGTGATTACCCATCAGAGGAATTAATAAGACTAAATAAGAACAGCCTGTAACTACTAACCCAATCCAGAATTTAGCTGGTGAAGATGGTTGTTTTTTGCCTAACTTAGTCCATAACCATGCAAAAATTGGTGTATACAAGACTATAAACAAAGGATTTAAGGATTGGAACCAGCTTGGAACTAATTTATCCAAATGTAGGCCTAAGAAGTTGAGATTAACAGTTAGTTGGGTATTGTTAGCTACAAATAAGCCTAGAACTGTTGAACCCTGTTCTTCAATTGCCCAAAAAATTACCGCAGCTACAAACAACGCAATATAGGCGCGCACACGCGATTTTTCAACCTTGGTTACTTTCTTGCTAGACAAAATAATAACAAAGTAAGCAATCGGCAAAGCCACACCTAAAATAGTAAATAAGGAAATGATATTAGTTAAGTTAACAGCATGTAAGGCAAATAAAATTGCAAAAAGCACAATCACAATTACTGCACAAATGCCTACGCGTTTATATAGACGCTTTAACTCACTTTCTGTCAATGGATCAGGTGCTTTCAAACTAACATCAGGAAGATATTTTTTGCCTTGGAAATAATAAGTAATTAACCCAAAGAACATTCCAATGGCGGCTAAAGAAAAACCTACATGGAAATTAAAGGATTTCCATGCCTGTCCCACAACAATAGGTGCAAGCAAAGAACCTATATTAATTCCCATAACAAAAATACTAAAACCAGCATCCCGGCGGGGATCATCCTCACTATAAAGTCCACCAACCATTTCAGAAACATTAGGTTTCAATAAGCCTGTACCAATAGTAATGAACAAAATTGATAAGTACAGTGTTGGTCGACCCATTGGTAAGGACAAAAAGATATGTCCAAACATAATCAAAACCCCGCCCCAAAAAACAGTGCGACGGCTGCCCAATAGGCGGTCACTAATAAATCCACCCAGAACACTAGTCATATAAACTAAGGAACCATAAATCGACATCACAGAAACGGCCGTAACTTGATCAAAACCCAAGCCACCACGGCTAACAGCATAGTACATATAGTATAGTAAAATAGCACGCATGCCATAATAACTGAATCTTTCCCAAAATTCAGTCATAAACAAAGTCGATAAACCATATGGCTGACCGAAAAACTTCTTTTCCTTGTCTTTTGTAGTCATTAACACTTCTCCTAAACATTAAATAATGATATTTAATTTTAATATTTATTAGAGTAAAAGTCAAAAAAGCCCACCTGCTGAAGCAGCATCTTAACGCCAGCCGTACTTATCTAAATCATATTCTCCCTTTTTCATACCTGAAACATAAGGATTATGAGCAACATAAAATCTTAACGGCCGCATTTGCCAGCTGCCAACACTAACATTAATTCTAGGAGACGCAATAATTTTTCGCGGTTGTTGAATCCGCTTCGAAGAAATACTTAGGGGCGAAGCTGTTAATGGCTGTAAATTTAAATCTAAGGAATTAATCCCCAATGCAGCCATTAGTTTACCCGGACCATTAGTAAGATTAAAATCACCTTGTGGGCGATTTTTCTGCATAATTAAAAGGCCTCTAGTTGGCTGTAAAGCTCGAATTAAAATTCCTTGGGGCTCATCCAATTCCTGGGTAGCAATATCTAACATATAATGGCCATAAATTGAATAAATATAGATTGTACCTGCAGCTGCATAAAGTGCTTCATTGGCCGAAGTCCGGCGACCGCCAAAGGAATGAGCAGCGCTATCTTTAACACCCATATAAGCTTCTGCTTCCACAATAAGCCCTCCTACAGGTCCCTTCGAGGATTGATATAATAGTTCATGTCCTAATAAATGCTGAGTAATGACGTCAGTTGTGGCCGCTGCAAAAAAATTATTGTCGATCATCATCATACCTTCTTATATGATAAAATAAATTAGGAGATGGATTATGAAAATAAAATTAGAAAGAATTTATAACCTTGCAATTGATACTGACAGTTTTCGAATTCTAATTGATTAAATATAACCACTTCGAAAACAAATATTTCCACGAATCACAAAATAATAAGCACACACCTGAACTTTTTAAGCTCCTAAAAGTTTATAAAGAAGCCCTCACTGCTATTTCTGAATGGAACAAAAGATATCTACAATAATCACTCAGTTGTGTCTAATCATTTTATCAAAAAACAAAGGGAGTAAACAGCAAAATGAAAATATTAACTTCTAATTCCATTGATTCTGATGTTTATCGTGACAGTTTAAGCATTCGCGAAAAAGTCTTTGTCGCTGAACAAAAAGTTCCTCAAGAACTTGAAATTGATCAGTACGAAAATAAATGCACTTACTATGTTCTCTATCGCGAACGAAAACCAGTTGCTACAACACGTTTTTATACCACTGAAGATAACGGCTGGCATATTCAACGCGTAGCTGTCTTAAAACCCTATCGCCGTCAGGGTTATGCTCAACAATTATTATTATATATTGAAGACCAAGCTCAAAAAGCCCACATTGATTATTTGACTTTAGGTGCTCAAGATCAAGCTCAAGGTTTTTATAGTAAATTAGGATTTGTCGTTCAAGGACCACAATTCTTAGATGCTGGAATCAAACATCACAAAATGGTTAAATATTTACACAATAAAGGAGAAAACCATGAAGCGTAACCATCAAAAAATCAATCCAAATAATTACCCTCAAGCAAATTTTAACCATACATCTGGGAATTATCCTCCACAAGCTAACAATAATCAAAATACAGTCCCTAATTACAGTACTAATAACCAGTATCAAAATACACCTCCAGCCGCAGTGCCAAATAATTACCCCCAAAACACCGCGTCACCAGAAAATTCTGCTCCTTATTCTTCCTATAATAATTATTCAGTCAATCCAGCCCAAAATGCTTACGCTCAACCTCGCAACAGTCAAGATACTATTTATAATAACCAAAATAATCAATATCAAAGTAAGCCAACGCCACCAACTAGCCAAAACGACTATCAAACACCTTCTCCGTCATCTTCCACCAATAATTATAATTATTACTCCAGTAACTCAGCAACACCGAATGTACAGCCAAATCAGGCTCCACAAGCAAATACGAGAAATTATTATTCGCCCACAAATCCTGCCCCAAATAATTATCCCCAAACATATAACGAACAATCAGCCAATTATAATCAATATCAAAATAATCAATCTTTATCAACTAATCAAAACAGCTATCAACAAGCTTGGAAGCCCCAAGATAATCAATATCAAAATAATTACAATACTGTTAATCAACCTCAACCGCCTAATCCTGTTAATTATGGCAATGCCTATCAAAATAATGGTACATATAATCAGCCAATTG
>NZ_SCHP01000046.1 GCF_013607485.1 Bombilactobacillus bombi | reverse complement strand
GGCAAATCTCGCGGCATGATTGTTTTGCTTTAGTACTTTTAGGACAAACACTTTTTGATCCATATTTGTTATTTTCTTTAGCCGGACAATTAAGTTATTTGCTGTCTTATGGATTAATTGTAATTCCGGCGGCAAAGCCTTGGCAGCGTTCACTATTAATTAATCTTCTGAGTCTGCCTGTAATAATTTATCATAATTATAGTTTTAGTTGGTTAACGTTTCTGGCTAATATTATTTTGACACCAGTATTCGAAAGCCTGATTATTCCTCTAACAATCTTTAGCTTATTAATTCAAAATTTTTCAGTATTGCTTAAGATTATAGAGAGTGGGTTTACTTGCTTATATAAGCCAGTATTGGCTTTGGCTGACAGTAATTGGACTCAAATTACGACAGGGCATATTAATATTTTTATTGCTGTTTTGTTGGTAGGAATAACTTTATTAGCAGTGGCAACTTTGAAGATAAAGTGGTTTGACTGGTTGCTTTTAGGATATTGTTTGATTACGATAGTAAATCGATTTCCTTTACGAGGAGAAATTACATTCATTGATATTGGTCAAGGGGACAGCATCCTAATGACTACTCCAGGACATAGACAAACTTGTTTAATTGATACTGGTGGCCGCTTAAATTTTGGTAAATATAAAAGTAATTATAATCGTGTAGAACAAATTACGATTCCTTATTTAAAGTATCGTGGCATTACGCACTTGGACTATGTATTTTTATCGCATCAAGATGCTGACCATATTGGAGATTTGCATGTCCTTTTAAAAAAATTCCCTGTGCACCAGGTGATTTTTGCTGATGGAATGCAACAAAATCATGCAGTTGCTAAACAGTTACTTCCCTTCAAAAAAGTTGTTCAATTTAAGGCCGTTCATGTACATGATAGTTGGATTTTTAATCCGGAATTTAAAATTAAAGTCCTCTGGCCCAAAAGCCTGTCGCGCGGAATTAATGAAGATTCTTTGACTTTATTGGTTCAGGTACAGAATAAAAAATGGTTGTTTTCAGGTGACTTAAATCGAGATAATGAGTTAAAATTATTTAAGCATCCACAGATTATTAACTATTTAAAAGCAGGACATCATGGCAGCAAAACGGCTAGCGATCCCAAGTTTTTACAAATGCTTCATCCCCAATTGGTATTAATTTCAGCGGGAAGGCATAATCGCTATGGTCATCCTAGTCCAGAAACAATTGTCAATTTAAAGCATTTGCATATACCCTCTATAAATACTGCTGATCAAGGAATGATTAATTGGTATTATACAATCTGGCATCAGCAAACATGGAAATTATTTTTAAAGGAACAACAAAAATGAAAGTTAAAGATCTCAAAACAGAGTTAAAAAAGGGTATTTCACCCTTATATTTAGTTCTTGGAACTGAATCACAATTGCAAAAACAAGCCCGTCAAGAGTTTTTACAAATTTTAACGGGGCAAGAATCAGAAATGAATTTTGCAGAATTTGATTTAGATCAAGATAATGTTGAAGAAGCTGTAGGCGAAGCTAATTCAATGCCTTTTTTTGGTGAGCGACGGGTGGTATTTATCTTAAACCCAAATTTTTTACAAGGGAGCAAAACAAGTGCTTCCAACGAACAAAATCTTTCGGCTTTTATGAATTATTTACAACATCCTCAGCCCACTACTGCCATGGTAATTTTTGCACCATATGAAAAATTAGACAATCGCAAAAAAATAACTAAGTTATTGCAAAAGCAAGCAATTTTAGTAGCTGCTACTAAGTTAAGGGGAAATGAGGTAACACTGGCCTTAAAGCAGCAGATTACCGCTGCAGGTTTTCAAATTGAGCCTCTTGCTTTGGAAAGCTTAATTCAGCACAGTAATGGCGATTATTCGTTGGCTATTTCAGAACTGCAAAAATTGTATACTTATGCTGCTTTAAATCATCAGATTACTAAAGAAGCAATAGAGTATTTAGTACCTCAAACTTTAGATGATAACGTGTTTGATATGTTAGATGCCTTGCTCAAAAGAGATTTGAAACACGCTCAAATATTGTATCAGCAATTGATACTTTTAAAAAATGATCCCATTGCCTTGGTAGCATTAGCTGTTAGTCAAATAAGATTATTGCTCCAGGTTAAAATTCTACGTCAAGAAGGGATGTCTGCAGGTAAATTAGCTGGATATTTACAGGTTCATCCATATCGTATTAAATTAGCCCTTCACAAAGAAGCAAAATATTCTTTAACTAAATTACAGCAAGCTTTATGTAGTTTAGTGGAAATTGATTTTCGAATGAAAACAGGACAAGGTAACAAAGAATATTTATTTGAATTATTTATGATTGATTTTACTCAAAACATGCAACTTTTATAATTGGTTCAAAAAACCCCAGAGATTTTTCTCTGGGGTTTTAAAATATTCATTACTTAATTTTAGTTGCTAAACGTGACTTATCACGTGCAGCCTTATTTTGTTTAATTAAACCTTTAGATTTACCCATGTCAATCGCACGTGTAGCTTGCTTATATAAATCTTGAGCTTGCGGGTCGTTATTAGCAGCAGCTTTTTCAAATTTTTTAATTGCAGAACGCATAGTACTGCGTTGAGCTGACTTACGCTCGTTAATTTTTTCAGATTGACGTACGCGCTTCATAGCTGATTTAATTTGTGGCATCTTATCACCTCCATGCCTATACTCAATACTACAAAATTATACTTGAATTTTACTCGTTTTGCAATACACTAAGACTTGATTTATTCATTAAAATTCGGTATATTAGTAATATTCTTAGCTTAACAAAGTTTAGCGCAACACCGACGCCGACCTTGTTAGGCTGAATAATAATATAAAAGGTGGATATAAAAATGGCAATTACTAAGGAGCAAAAGCAAGAATTAATCGCAAAATATGGTCGTAAACCTGGAGATACTGGTTCTGCTGAAGTTCAAATCGCAATTTTGACAAATGAAATTAACAATTTAAATGAACATTTAAAAGTTAATAAAAAAGATCACCACTCTTATGTAGGTTTGTTGAAAAAAATTGGACATCGTCGTAATTTATTAGCTTATTTACGTAATAATGATATTAATCGTTACCGTGATTTAATTAAGAGCTTAGGCTTGCGTCGTTAATTTTTTACAATCACAGAGTTAATCTATTTTTAGGTAGGGTTTTGCTTGTGTGCATAGGTTAGTAAAAAGGGATCGGAACAATTATGTGTCCGGTCTCTTTTTTTGTGATATTTTCATGCCCATAGGAAATTAATGGTAATTGTGCTACAATTAAAACAAATATCTTCTAGTTGTCATTAATGGCAGTAAAAGTTTTTATTAATAAATAATAGAATGTATGAGAAAGGTGAAGTTATTGGCAAATTTGAATATTATTCCTCTTGGGGGATTACGCGAAAATGGCAAAAATATGTATGCCGTTGAATATGGTGATGAAATAGTTATTTTAGATTGCGGGTTGCAATATCCCGAAAATGAATTATTTGGAATTGATGTAGTTATCCCTGATTTAACCTATATTGAAGATAATATTGATAAAATTGTAGGAATCTTTTTGACACATGGGCATGCTGATGCGATCGGTGCCTTATCCTATTTAGTTGGCGATTTTGATATTCCAGTATTTGGATCTAAGCTGACAATTGAATTGGCCAAAATAACAATTAATAGTGATAAGCACAGTCGTAAATTCCACAATTTTCAAGTTATTGATGCTCAAACCGCGATTGATTTTAAAAATTTAAGTGTATCTTTTTTTAAGACAACGCATTCAATTCCAGACTCTTTAGGTATCGTAGTTAAAACGCCCGTTGGACAGGTGGTTTATACAGGCGATTTTAAGTTTGATCAATCAGCTACTGCTATGTACAAAACTGATTACCAACGGTTAGCTGACATTGGTAAAGATAAAGTTGTAGCGTTACTTAGTGATTCCGCCAATGCTGAATCACCATATCCTGCTGCTGATGAACGCGATATTTACACTTACATTTGGGAGACATTTGAATACCAGCAAGGAAGAATAATTGTTGCTTCTGTAGTTTCTAATATATTGCGTATGCAGCAAATTTTTGATGCGGCTCAAAAAATTGGGCGTAAAGTAGTATTAACGGGACAAGATGCTTCTAAAATTGTGCGTACAGTGATAAAACTAGGATATTTGAACGTTGCTGACGATTTATTAATTACTGCTCAAGAAGCTGAGAAACTCCCTAAAGAGAAAATTTTAATTATTGAAACCGGCCGGATGGGTGAACCTATCAAAATTTTGCAAAAGATGGCTACCAGTCGGCATCATTTTTATCATATTGAGCAAGGAGATTTTATTTTTATTGCAACTACACCTTCGCATGCTATGGAAACTAATGTAGCCAAAACACGAGATTTAATTTTCCGAGCTGGTGGCGAAGTTAAAGCTTTGGCTGACTCAGGACTTTATACATCAGGTCATGCATCTAAAAGTGATTTGCAATTAATGATTAATTTATTACATCCACAAAATTTAATACCTGTTCAGGGCGAATATCGATTATTAAATGCTCATGCTAAAATTGCTATGGAAACGGGCTTGCCAGAGGAAAATATTTTTTTGCTGCAAAACGGTGCTGTCTTAAGTTTTGAACATAATCAATTTCATTTGGCACCTGCAGTCACTGCTGGTGATACCATGATTGATGGCATTGGTGTGGGTGATATTGGAACTATTGTTTTACGGGATCGAAAATTACTATCAGAAGACGGAGTTTTTGTGGCCGTGGTTACTATTGATCGCAAAAAGAAAAAAGTGGTGGCTGCGCCAAAAGTAACCGCACGTGGTTTTATCTATTTAAAAGAAAATCGTCAATTGTTAAATGATAGTGCGGAAGTTGTAGTTCAAGCTGTGCAAAATAATTTAGAAAATAAGGAATTTGATTGGACTCACTTAAAGCAAGATGTTCGTGAGGATTTAAATCATTTTCTTTGGAATAAAACGAAACGTCATCCGATGATTTTGCCTGTTATTATGGAAGTTAATCAAAACCGCCACCGTAATAATCATAGATAAAATATCAAAGTCGAATAGTTAATTATGATTAAAACTGTCTTATGATTTTATTTAAGGAAAATATGAATAATTCACAAATCCAAGAACTATTACAACAAGCTAAACAGTGTGAAATGAAAAATAATTTTGTCCAAGCAGCAAATCTTTATGAACAAGCTTATCTTTTAGTACCAAATTTTAATATTGAACGGCAGCTAGTCAAAACATTAGTTAATAGTAATCAAGTCACAAAGGCGTTTTCCTATCTTGAAAACAACTGGAGTGATTATCTATATAAATTTGTGGATAGTAAATTATTAATTGAAGTGCTACTGGCACAGGCAGATTTTATTGGTGCTCAGCAGGTCTTAGTGCAAGTAAAATGGCAGAATCAGTCAAAAAAAGAGTACTTGCAGCAATTAATCATTCAGCAGCAAGTTATTTTTAAACATACCCATTTCAAACAAATTCAAGGAATTTTACAGCAAATTTTAGAAATTCTCACGCTACCCTTAGAACAACAAGTAGAGTTAGTAAAAAGGCTACATTGGTTAAGTTTTAAGCAATATTTACAGCAAACAAAACTACTAATTTTAAATCCCTATTTGCATCCTATTATTAAGGCTAGTGTGGTGGAGGATTTAGTTAAATTACAGTTAAACGAAAAATTACCGATAAGTTTTTGGGGTGAGATTCGTTCTTTTATTCCACAAAACTATTTCCTTATAGCCGATTTAAAGTCACTCCACGCTTTAAGAGAGGTATTACACAATATTGATATCAAGGGAGAGTTAGCGGAAACTTTAGATGCCCAAGTGAATTTGTATGCTGCTATGCTTTATCCGTATACTGATGAGATTATTATTGACTATTCTTTATGGATAACCCGGATTTTAAATTATTTTGGTATTGAAACAGCTCAAACTCTTGAAAAAGACGCAAAAGCTGGTAAAGTAGATATGTGGTTGGATAAATTTGAGGAGCTGCTCAGTTTATTCAATTAAAATTTGAATTTTGCAGGGAAAACTATTTACATTTTCTCTAAAGATTTATATACTACCAAAGTAGATATTTTTGGTAAGTATAACTTTGTATTTTGTTTCCAAAAGTAGTATAATTTCTGCATAAAGAGTCGTTTCTGCAAAGCTCTTTATATTTTTTTGCATTAGCGATTCGTTATTGACAAATAGGAGGTTTCTTTTAATGGCAGAAAAAGAACATTATGAAAGAACTAAGCCCCATGTAAATATTGGTACTATTGGCCACGTTGATCATGGTAAAACTACATTGACTGCTGCAATTACAAAAGTATTGGCAGACAAAGGGTTAGCTAAGGCTGAGGATTACGCTGATATCGATAAGGCCCCAGAAGAAAAAGAACGTGGGATTACTATCAACACAGCGCACGTTGAATACGAAACTGAAAAGCGTCACTATGCTCATATGGATGCTCCAGGACATGCTGACTACATTAAGAACATGATTACTGGTGCTGCTCAAATGGATGGTGCTATTTTGGTTGTTGCTGCAACTGATGGGCCAATGCCACAAACTCGTGAACACATTTTGTTAGCTAAGCAAGTTGGTGTTGATTATATTGTTGTCTTCTTGAACAAGACAGACTTAGTTGATGATGATGAATTAATCGACTTAGTTGAAATGGAAGTTCGTGACTTGTTGTCTGAATACGGTTATCCTGGGGATGATGTTCCAGTTATCCGTGGATCCGCTTTGAAAGCTTTGGAAGGCGATCCAGAACAAGTTAAAGTTATCGAAAAATTGTTAGATACGATTGATGAATATATTCCAACACCAGAACGTGACACTGATAAGCCATTCTTAATGCCAGTTGAAGATGTCTTCACAATTACTGGTCGTGGTACTGTTGCTTCTGGACGTATTGACCGTGGTCAAGTTAAAGTTGGCGACGAAGTTGATATCGTTGGTTTAAGAGACGACGTTGAACATTCAACAGTTACAGGTTTGGAAATGTTCCACAAGACACTTGATTTAGGTGAAGCCGGCGATAACGTTGGTGTACTTCTTCGTGGTATTAACCGTGATCAAATTGAACGTGGACAAGTTTTGGCTAAGCCAGGTTCTATCCAAACTCATAACAAATTTAAGGGTGAAGTATATATCTTGACTAAAGAAGAAGGTGGACGTCATACTCCATTCTTCTCCAACTATCGTCCACAATTCTACTTCCATACAACAGACGTTACTGGTGTTATTGAATTGCCTAATGGCGTTGAAATGGTTATGCCAGGCGATAATGTAACATTTGAAGTTGATTTGATTTCACCTGTTGCGATTGAAAAGGGAACCAAGTTTACTGTTCGTGAAGGCGGACGTACTGTTGGTGCCGGTGTTGTTACTGAGATTCTTGATTAATTTTAGTAATTACCTGAAAGCCTGACGAAAGTCAGGCTTTTTTCATGGAAATTACTTTTTCATGCTATTAAATTAAATATATTTTCCAGAAAAAATGTTATAATCGATTTTATAACATTTACAAGTAATTTTATTTAAGGTAAGATTAATGAGTATGTAG
>NZ_SCHP01000045.1 GCF_013607485.1 Bombilactobacillus bombi | reverse complement strand
AAGAATATTAGCTCATATTTATACGCTGATTTAGGTGCTGAACAAAAGACTGATCCCTTATTAACTAAAATGGTTGCGGATAATAAATTAGGTCTGAAATCTGGAGAAGGCTTTTTTGATTGGAAGACTGATTCAAATAAGCAAGTTGTTCAAAAGCGAGATCAGGCCTTATTAGAGTTATTAAAACAAGATCAAAAGCAAGCAAAATAACTAACAAGTGTCTTTTAATTTAAGATAAAAATGTCAAAAAGGAAAATTTTTAGTAATTTGGCTTCTATCATATTAATATAGATACCAAAAAAGACTGACAATAAAATGATGCCAGTCTTTTTTGATATCTATATTAACGTTCAACTTGAAGTTATTTTTGCTGTAGAAAATTATTTAATTGCGGTGATAGGCGATAATCAATTTCTTTTAAATCTGAAATCTTTTGACAACCTAAGAGTGCCATTATTTCTTGAATTTGCTTTACCCAAGTAGAGAAATAGTCTTGTACCTCATTAAAAGTATAATGCTGCAGCATGTGTAAAACTGGGGCTGCTATCCCAACAGCATGCGCACCTAAAATCAAACATTTAATGATATCTAAAGGCGAGCGTATCCCGCCAGAAGCTAAAATAATCACTTGATTTTGCAATGATTTAGTTTCTAATAATGATTCAAGGGTACTTAACCCCCAATTTTGCAAAAATTGATAATTAGTAAAATGATTACGTTCATTTTCAATTTGCGCAAAATTAGTGCCACCACGACCTGAAATATCAATAATTTCTACACCCAATTGCTGTAAGAGGGAAGCAGAGCGTCTATCCATGCCAAAGCCGACCTCTTTAACAATTACTGGTACCGAAAGTTGTTGTACTAGTTGCTGTAAGTTGTCCTGCCAAACAAAATTATTTTCTCCTTCATGCATAACCACTTCTTGAGCAGCATTGAGATGGACTTGTAAAGCATCAGCTTGAATTAAATCAATACATTTTTGAGCTGCTTGATAAGGAGTATGGGCAGACAGATTAGCCCAAATAATCCCGTCTGGATTAACTTGACGAACTACTGCATAAGATTGACGAACATCAGGATTATCTAAATATTTGAGATAGTTGCTCATTGAACCGACGGCCATAGGAATATTCAACCCCTTAGCGAGCAAGGCAATTTTACGATTGAGCTCAATAGTTTGAGGTGAGCCGCCAGTCATCGCATTAATGTATAAGGGGCTTGATGCCTGATTTGCTCCCCAAGTTGTTGTTAGATCAACATTTTTAACGGCAACATTGGGTAAGCTCACGGGCATTATTTGTAAGTCATCAAATAGCGGGTTGGTAGAACGATAATACTTTTCTGATAAAAATAGATGTTCATTTTTTCGTTGGAGATCAAGTGGTTGTTTGGGCACAATACTTCCTCATTTTAATCTAAAGAATGGACACTAAAATTTAAAGGTTGGATTTGGTGTAGACTCCAATCACGCAGTAGTGCTTCTTTGACAGTTGGGTCAGCATCAATCACGGCAATTCCACAATCACCGCCACCAGCGCCAGAACTTTTGGCAGCTGCACCGTAACGAATAGCAATTTCGCACAATTTTGTTAGTTTAGGAGTTTCAATAACTACTTCACTAAATTGGGCGAGTTGTTGCAATAAGTGGCGATTTTGGGCAATTTGTTCCTTAATAATATTACTTGAGCCACTTTTAAAACCGGCAATCATTTTTTGCAGACAGTCTTTAGAAGCTTCCAAAAATTGTTGATATTTATCTTGTTGTTGAGAGCGCGCAACTGCAATTTTATCCACTAAAACAGGAGTTGATGCGGGACTTCCACTCCAACCAATTAATAAATTCAACTCCTTTGGGAAATGTAATTGTTCAATACTCAACTGAGGCCAATCAAGCTGGATAACCTTACTTAAAGGCTGAGTCGCTAACATTTGCGTGAGCCATTGCCGGTCTGGTGATTGATAAGCAATCCAACCGCCGTAAACACTGGCAGCAATATCGCCAAAAGAGCCATTATTTTGAACTTTAAAATGGGAGATTGCTGCCAATTTAAAAATCTCTTCTTTGCTTAAATTTAAATGATAGAATTCAGACAAGGCCTTTACTGTTGCCACAGTTACTGCGGCAGATGACCCTAAGCCATATTTTTTTCCATCATCAGCATCGAGCTGACTATTAACGTTAAGATTGAAAAGTGCTAAGGATTGGTGTTTTTCTAATGCGTATTTTTCGGTATATTTAATTGACGATAAAATATATTCAAATGGATTATCGCGATTATCAATAATTAACTGATTCCCACGTCGCCGCCAGCGAACAGGCATCTCTTCATATTGTTTAGAATTAATCGTACCATGATCATAAGAATTCTCAATCGTTACAGTTACAAATTGATTCATAGCTACTACAATCGCCGGATATCCGGGCTCTACAACCGCGTATTCGCCAGCAATATATAATTTGCCGGGAGCATGAACAGTTATCAAATCATCAAAACCTTTCCCTAAATAATTAACCAAAATGCTATTATAGCATACTTATTGTAAACCTGGACCCGGCTTTAGGGCTGTCATTTGCGCTTGAGGAAAATTAGTTTGCAGATATTCTTTAATAGGAAGTAAATCTTTACTTGTCGTAATAATTTTGACATTGGGACCAGCATCAATTGTATAGTAAGCCAAATATCCTCGCTGGCGTAATTTTTTTACAGCTTCAATAACTTGATAAGTAGTATCCTCAAAATATGAAAATGCGGGCCGAGCGCTCCAATTAAGAGCGTGCATCGCCAAACAATTAGCTTCAGCAATGGCTCCAATTTGTTCTAGATCTTGATTTTTTATGGCTTTTAAAATGTGTTGTAAGTCTTGTTGAACAATATGAGGCCATTGAGGATAAAAAGGGGAAGTTGCTACAGCTTGCTGCATACCAGTGGTTGAAGAAATTTTTTTAGCTTGATTATTAATAACCACACTCAACAACCGAATAGGGAAGGTTGGTTTTTCTAAAATAGGTTCAGCAATCGACGTTTGGCTATTATGGCCTTGATGCCACTGGACAAAACCACCAAAAATAGAGCGAGTTGCTGAGCCTGACCCTAGTCGTGCTAAGGCGGATAGTTCAGTCTTGGTTAGAGACATTTGAAATAATTTAGCTAAAGATCCTGCTAGAGCGGCAAAGCCTGAGGCAGAAGAAGCTAAACCTGCAGCGGTAGGAACAAAATTATCAGTTTTAACTTCTATTTTTTGTGAGGAATGATTGATTTTTCTGATTAAATTCAAAAATTTTTCTGTGCGGCTAAAAAATTCTGGACTGGCAGGGTGATGATTGATAAAGATTTGATCATTTGGTGCCTGGATAAAAGAAGTGGTAGTGACAGAATAATAACCATCTAGTGTTAAAGAAAGGCTGTCAGTATAGGGAAGGTGCAAGTGTTCATCTTTTTTCCCCCAATATTTAATTAAGGCAATATTTGTATGTGCAGTAGTTGTTGTCGTTGTCATCATGTCCTATCTTAAATCGGCTAAAGATTGAATCCAAGTTTGCTGGGATTGATCTTTGACCGCTTGAGTTATGTTTTGCGCATGCTTCTTAGTGGCTGCTAAAGCAATTAAGCAGCCTCCACGGCCGCCACCGGTGATTTTAGTTCCTAAAGAGCCCGCTTGATTAGCTAAACTTACTAAATCATCTAATTGTTGGTTACTAATTTTTAATTCTTGCAAGATTGTCTGTGCTTGCCGAAAGATTTGGCCTAGCTGTTGTAAATCTTGATTTGTTAAAGCTTGTCGAGTTTGTTGGGTTAAAAGTCCTAGTTTTTCTAATTGGGGATTAACTTTTTGTGGATACTGCTGTTTAAGCACCCGCAAGTCATGAACGGCAGCTCCGGTATTGCCCTTAATGCCAGAATCAATAATGACTAAGTAAGCTGGCAGATTAACTGAAAAAGGCTGCGTTAGTTGATTTTTAATAAAATAAATTGGCTGCTCAGAATTGACAGTAATTGCATCAACACCACTAGGGGTGCCATGAATTATCTTCTCAGAAAAGTTAGTATAATGAATTAAATCAGCATATGGCAATTGTATTTGAGCATAGTTAAATAATGCCTTGGTAATTGCCGCACCAGTAGCTGCTGACGAACCCATACCACGTTCAATAGGCAAGTCGCTAGTAATCTTCACTTTAAAAGCAGGCGCAATTGGTAAGTCTTTGCTTAAAAGTTCAATTAATGCAGCAATGCCCTTTAAATCAGCAGGACAGTTGTTAAGAGGACCTTGATAATAGTTGGAATCTAATGTAATAGTGTTAGTTGCTTGAGAAGCGACTTGGGCCACAGTAGTAATATCCAACAGCGGAATAGTAATCGCTGGTTGTCCATATACAACAGCATGTTCTCCAACTAAAAAAACTTTTCCGTGCGTTTTGCCAATTCCCAACAAAATAATTCCTCCTTTTGCTCTAATCTATTTTACACAAATACTTTCAATTGCGCACATAATTCTCCTTGTTATAATGAAATTATAAAATAGCGAGGGTAATAATTATATGAATTTAAAATTTATTTTAGGAAAAGCTCAAAATGACAAGCAAGGTGCACTTTTGGCGGATTTAAAACATAAATTAACCCAAAATCCCCAAGACCAATTTGTGTGGATTGTTCCAAACCATTTAAAATTTGAAGGTGAAGTCCACATTTTAAAATCCTTAACCGAACAAAGTCAGATATTTGCAACTAATCAAGTACAAGTCTTTTCTTTTTCTCGACTAGCATGGTATTTTTTGCGCAATGATCCGGTGTATCAAACTCCGCAATTAACTGCTACCACGCAAGCGATGATTTTAGCTAAAATTGTCCAGCAATTAGCTGCGCAATTGCATCTGTATAAAGGAGAAGCTAGCCGACCTGGTTTTATTGTCACTTTACAAGAGCAAATCAATGAATTAATTAATGGCAATATCTCTAGTGAGCGTCTGCAGCAGTTAGCGTCTCAAGCCCAAGATGTCGGTGATTTAACAATTAAGTTATCGGATCTACAATTAATTTATCAAGCCTATCAAGAACAGATTCAAGACACATATAGCAATAATCAACAGTTAAACAGTCTCTTAAAAAATTTTTTAGAGACAGATGAAAAACAAAATCATTTTCATTATTTTGTTAGCGATTTTTCTCAATTCAATTCACAGGAAATGGCTATTTTACAAGCAATGATTAGTCATGCCGCTAGTGTGGAAATAAGCTTGACCTTAGATCATGCTTATTCAATTGATCAAGAGAGTATATTTTTTCAAAGACCTCGAAAAACTTTTTTGGATTTATTCCAATGGGCCCGCCAGCAAAAAATTCCTGTTACTACCCAAACAGTTTCAAAACTGCGAGTTAGTCAAGATTTAGCAGCTTTAGAAGATTTTTGGATAGCGCAAAATACTAACCTTAGTGCTACTACTGCTCAAAAGTTAGAAGATGCTAGTTCTATTCAAATCTGGACAGATACTAGTCCCCAAAAAGAAGTTGCCGCTGTAACTACTTATATCCGTCAGTTAGTGGCCACACAAGGCTATCGCTATCGTGATTTTTTGGTTTTGGCTCGTAATCTTGATGAATACCGCCAATTTTTAGAGCCATATTTTTTCAATCAAGGTATTAGCTATTTTGTCGATTTGCAGCATTCTATGAAAGATCATGCTTTTAAAGATCTCATTGACAGTATTTTTGCACTCTTCCAAAATAATTTGCAATATGTAGATGTAATACGCTTTTTACGTACCGAATTGATAGTGCCAGCTTCTATGTCGGTAACAGATTATCGCCAAGCAGTGGATTTGACGGATAATTATATTTTGGCCCATGGCATTCGTGCCCATGACTGGTTAGATGAAGCTGAATTTATCAGTGATAGCCACAACTCCCAACTTCAAGCCCAGATAGAGCAAATTAATCAAATCAAAGCGTTGATTAAATCTACCTATCAAAAGATAGCAACTATTATTCAAACACCAGCTACCTGTCGTCAAGCCGCTGAACAATTATATACTTTATTAACTGACTTAAAAGTTTTTATTAATTTAAAAGATTGGGAACAGCAGGCTATTGCCGCAGGAGATATCACTTTGAGTCAGCAGCCCCAACAAATTGTAAAGATGTTTGCACAGCTTTTAGATGAATATGTAACCATTTTTGGCAATGAAGATTTTAATGCGCAGGAATTCTTAATTGTAATTGATAACGGTTTTGATCAGGCTAAATATTCAACTATTCCTTCGGTTATAGACTCAGTGCATATTTCTGAATTAGGTATGGTGCAAAGTAATAATCAGTTAATAACTATTATTATGGGCGCTAATGATGCTGATATGCCACTAGTAAATACTAATCATAGCTTATTATCAGATGATGATTTGGCCTTATTGCAGCCTTTATTACAAACTGATGAAAGCTTGCCGGAGACCGAGCAGCAATTAAATAACAATGAACCATACTTGCATGACATTGGCTTTTTAACTGGCAAAGAGCGCTTGATTTTCACTTATTCCTCTACCAAAGAGCAAGGTGAAGTCCGCTTATCACCTTACGTCGAGTTAATTAAAAAGCATTTTCAACTAACCGAGCAGCCTTTAGATTGTAAACAATCTGCCACACCGCAATCCGTTTTGCGGACAATTGGGAGTCCCACTATTACTTTAAATCATTTACTGGAAATTTATCGTCATGCACAAGATCAGCAACAACAAGTTGCTCCTTGGTGGCAGAATATTCATGATATTTTGTTCACCCATGCTGCTAATAAAGATTATTTAAATTTACTTTGGTCTAGTCTACATTATCAAAATATCCCTCAACCCTTAACTGTTGACTTAAGCCAAAAATTATACGGAGATCATTTGGCTGTTTCTATTTCGCAATTAGAAACTTTTTATCAGAATCCTTATGAGTATTTTCTCCGTTATGGACTTAATTTACAGTCCCGAGCAGAATTTAAAATTACCCCGGCCAATCAAGGAACTTTCTTTCATGAGGTGATGGATCAAACTATCAAAGAACTGCAGTCTCAACAAAAGACGCTTAATCAGCTAAGTGCTCAAGAGTTAACTAACTTATCTAATCAAGTCATTCAAAAAATTCTTGCTCAAAAGCAATACCGAATTTTCTCACGAGATGAAAAATTTGCTCGACAAAGGATGATTCAAACAGTCCAAAACTCCCTTGAGGCTTTAAGAAAACAGTCCCGTTCAGCTCAATTTTATCCCTACAAAACAGAAGTAGCGTTTGGTCAAGTAGGTGCCTTGCATAATATTGAGCCTTTGCGTTATGAGCTTAATGCTCAACAAGATGTCGTTGTCCGTGGCCGAATTGATCGGATTGATCGGTTGGTCAGCGCCCCCCAAGATTACTTTGTAGTGGATTATAAGTCGAGTTTGCATGATTTTAATTTTTCCCAATTTTATGCAGGAATTAATTTACAAATGATGACTTATTTGGCTAGTTTAATTAACGATCCGTCTTTATTTGATGGTCCTGCATTTGCCTTAGGGGGATTTTATTTGCATTTACAAAACCCAATTGTTAATTTTGAAGATTTAAAAGGGCAGTGGGATAATTATCAAGATTATTTATTTAAAAAGTATAAATATAAAGG
>NZ_SCHP01000044.1 GCF_013607485.1 Bombilactobacillus bombi | reverse complement strand
ATGCATCACGAGCCCCTGCATGTTGTGCAGCTTCAATAACAGCGCGTTTTTCCACTTCGGTTACTCCACTAGGAACACAAACCATAACTGAAGGCTTGGCGTTTCCCACTGCCTTTTTTAAAAAGTATTGAATCATTGCCGCAGTTGTATCATAATCAGCAATCACACCATCTTTCATAGGACGAATTGCTTGAATACTACCTGGAGTACGTCCAATCATGGCCCGCGCTTGTTCACCGACAGCCACTATTTCTCCTGTGGCGACTTTTTTAGCTACCACAGAAGGCTCACGTAAAACAATTCCTTTGCCGTCAACATAAACAATCGTATTTGCTGTCCCTAAATCTATTCCAATGTTTCGTGATCGCATTCCAAACAAGACACTATCTCCTTAAACTAAAACGTACTTAAACTATCTTCTAAATTATATCATAGAAAAATTTAATTAAAAATAATATTTATAACAAACCTTGTTCATGGATGCTTAAAAAATCATCTTGACCAATAATTAAATGATCCATCAGCTTAATTCCAAATAGTTCACAGCAAGAATACAGCCGCTTGGTAAAAGCTAAGTCGGCTGAAGAAGGTTGTAAATTACCACTTGGATGATTATGAGCGATAATAATTTTTGTACAAGGTAATAATAAGGCTGTCTTAATAACTTCTCGTGGATGCACAGTCGCAGCTGTTAAAGTTCCACGGAAAAGAATTTTTTCAGTCAATACATAGTGATTAACGTCTAAGAAAATTCCAATCAACTCTTCTTGCTGATAGTTGCAATATTTCTTGATTAAATATTTGGCTAAAATGCTAGTAGTTGCTGGTTGCTGTAAATTCAAGCGCTGGTGATGATTTAAGCGATCACACAATTCTAAAATTGCGAGAATCCGCGCTTGATTAGCTTGACCAATTCCGGGGACATTCAACAAATTAATGGACTTTAAAACTGTTAAATCAGAAAAATTGTTAGAAAGATAAGCTAAATGATGTACTATTTGTTCAACATGATGATTCTTTGTACCAGAACCGACAACTAATATAAATAATTGTTCAATGGTTAAACTAGCAATACCATGGTTTTGCACTTGTTCACGTATTTTCATAATTTCACCTCAATTGTCCTTGGTTAAATTACCGAAAAACACGCTTTTTGTAGTAGTTATCTAATTAAACATTTTAATTGTTGGAACTTTTTAACATTTCTAAAATATCACTAGCAAAGTGTAAGGAACCACAAATCACCAGCATACTTTCACTATCTAAACTAGTCAAAGCCTGGGCAAAAGCAACTGGCCAAGGGGCTACAAAATGTTCCTTAGATGTCAAATCTTGGTAATCGCTGACTTTAGCTGATCGCTTTTCTTCAGTAGTGGTAATAATAATTTCATCGGCTGTAGGCTGTAACTTTTGTAAAATAGCATCTCGCTGTTTGTCTACCATTGCTGCATATAATACAACTAAACGTTTTTGTTGGCTGATTGCTTTCAAATTAGTTAGTAAAGCTTCTATAGCTGGCAAGTTATGCGCACCATCCAGAATAATTAATGGATCCTTACTCAATATCTGCATTCTTCCAGGTAAACTAGCAACTGCTAAACTAGTTTTTACAACTGTTTGGGGGTAATTTTGAGGGCATAATAACAAATAGGCTTGAATAGCAATTGCCGCATCAATTACTTGCGTATCCGCAAATGAAGCTACTTTTAAATCAGAAAAGTGATATTGAGAATTGCACCAATCAAAAGTTGTTAAATCAAAGGCTTTTCTTTGTAGCTGCTTTACGGTAAAGTCCTTTTGATAAGAATAAATAGGCGCTGCTAATTTTTGAGCCCGGTCATGAATGATCGACTGGACTTCTAAGGGAATTTCGCCAAGAATTACCGGGCGTGCGGATTTTATTACTCCTGCCTTCTCTTGAGCAATGTCTTCTAAAGTAGGGCCAATCAGTTGCGCGTGATCTAATCCGACATTAGTTATAATTGAAAGAAGTGGTGTAATTACATTAGTTTTATCATGTTCTCCACCTACACCCACTTCAATAATACCGTAATCAATCCGTTCTTGAGCAAAAAATTGAAACATCATTACAGTCAAAAATTCGAACTGTACCAAATAAAAATCAGGATCTTCTTGTTGAATTTTCGAAACTAATTGAGCCGTTTTTTGAGTTAGAGCCACTAAATCTTTATCATTAATGGGTTGTTGATTAATTTGAATTCTTTCATTAAATGTTTGGACATAAGGGGAAGCAAAAGTACCTACCTTAAAACCACTATTTATCAACATTTGGGTGAGATAATAACAAACTGTCCCTTTCCCATTAGTTCCCGTAACATGAACAGTTTTAATTTTTTGTTGGGGATTATCCAACCCCTCCAGAGCTTTTTTAACATATTTGAGACTCTTTTGCGGATGTAAATGAGGCAGTTGGTGAATATAAGAAATTGCCGTAGCTGCTGAGTCAAACTCAAATTTTGCTGTATTCATTAAAATCATCTTTTCATAATTTTTTCAAAAAATAAGGAACATGAGCGCACATGCCCAGTTCCTTTTTTAGCTTAAATTATTGACCTTTATCCTTGTTGTAATTCAACAATCCGTGCTTCAATTTGTGCTTGTTGTTGCTGGTATGATTGTAACTTTTCTTTTTGTTCAGCAACAACATTTTCAGGAGCATTTTTTACAAAACCAGGATTAGCTAACTTTTTCGTTACAAAATCGATGTCTTTTTGTAATTTAGTTAATTCTTTCTTCTGACGCTTGATTTCATCATTTAAATTAACTAATTCCGCTAGCGGTACAAAAATTTGTGCACCATCAATTACAGCAGTTAAAGCTAATTTTGGAGCTTGAATATCAGCTTTGATTTGTAAATTCTTTGGATGAGCTAAACGCTTAAGATATTCTTGATTATCCATAAGAATTTGCTGAACTTCAGGATTTTGCGTTTTAATCAAAATATCAATTGGATTAGATAACGGAGCATTTGCATCCGCACGCATTTGTCTAACAGCTTTAATAGCTGCAATTAGAGTTGTCATCTGTCTAACAGCGGTCGTATTATCTAACTCATGATGAATAGTTGGATATTGAGCTACTACTAATGATTTACCTTCATGCGGCATTGTTAACCAGATTTTTTCGGTTACAAACGGCATAATTGGATGTAATAGCCGTAAGATTTGATCTAAAACGTAAGCTAAAACTATCCGTTTATGTTTTTTGCTGGCAGCGTCATCACCACTTAAGACAGCCTTGCTCAATTCGATATACCAGTCACAAAAGTCATTCCAAATAAAGTTGTAAAGAGCCCGTCCAACTTCACCAAATTCATACTTTTCTGATAAGCGTAAAACATTAGCCACTGTATCATTTAACTGGGCTAAAATCCACTGATCTGCAATATCTAACTGTTGGAGATCAGGCAGCGCTGTCGGAGCAGGAGTATCTTCTAAATTCATAATTACAAAACGACTAGCATTCCAAATCTTATTAATAAAATTCCAAGCAGCTTTAACTTTTTCATAACTAAAACGAGTATCTTGTCCCGGAGCAGATCCTGTAATTAAGAACCAACGTAAAGCATCGACACCATATTTGTTAATAACATCCATTGGATCAATACCATTGCCCAAGGACTTACTCATCTTACGCCCTTGCTCATCACGCATTAGTCCATGTAAGATAACATCTTTAAAGGGTCTTTCATGAGTAAATTCAATACTTTGGAACATCATTCGAGCAACCCAAAAGAAAATAATATCATAACCAGTTACTAAGGCATTAGTTGGGAAATAACGCTTAAAATCAGACGAATCTTCTTCAGGCCAGCCTAAAGTAGAAAATGGCCATAAAGCGCTGGAGAACCAGGTGTCTAACACATCAGGATCTTGCTCCCAATTATCCAGATCTTGAGGCGCAGTTTCACTAACATACATTTCACCAGTTTGTTTATTGTACCATGCAGGAATCCGGTGGCCCCACCACAATTGTCGTGATATTACCCAATCATGAACATTATCCATCCATTGTTTAAACGTGTGTTCAAAACGCTCCGGAACAAAATTAACTTTATCACTTGTTTCTTGGTTTCTTAAAGCCATTTCTGCTAATGGCTTCATCTTAACAAACCATTGGGTAGATAAACGTGGTTCAACTTGAACACCAGAACGTTCAGAATGACCAACACTATGAACAATTGGTTCTTCTTTGATTAAATATCCTTGTTCCTTCAAATCTTGGACTATTGCTTTGCGAGCTTCAAATCGATCCATACCCTGATATTTGCCCGCATTGTCATTCATGGTACCATCAGCATTCATAACATTGATCCGTTCTAAGTCATGACGGTTACCAACGTTAAAGTCATTAGGGTCATGGGCTGGGGTAATTTTTACCAAACCAGTTCCAAATTCTGGATCAACATAATGATCTTCAATAATAGGTAACTTGCGACCAAATAGCGGTAAAATAGCCTCTTTGCCGACAATATCTTGATATCGCTCATCACCTGGATAAACTGCAATAGCCACGTCGCCAGGCATAGTTTCTGGACGAGTGGTTGCAATTTCAATAAAACCAGAACCATCAGCTAATGGATATTTAACATGGTAAAAGGCACCTTGATCGTCTTTATGTTCGACTTCAATATCAGAAAGTGCAGTTTGCAATTCTGGATCCCAATTAATGATGTATTCCCCACGATAAATTAATCCTTTGTTGTATAAGTCTACAAAAACCCTCCGCACAGCTTTAGATAGACCTTCATCCAAAGTGAATCGTTCGCGAGAATAATCTAAGGATAATCCTAATTTAGCCCATTGTTGATGGATAATTTTGGCATATTCATCTTTCCAACGCCATACTTCATTCACAAATTCTTCGCGTCCCAAGTCAAAACGACTTTTACCTGCTTTGCGCAACTTGGCTTCCACTTTTGCTTGAGTCGCAATACCGGCATGATCCATTCCCGGTAAGTACAAGGTATCAAAGCCTTGCATTCTTTTTTGACGAATTAAAATATCCTGTAGTGTAGTATCCCAAGCATGACCTAAATGTAATTTACCTGTAACATTAGGCGGAGGTATAACAATTGAATAGGGGTTGGCATCGACATTGCCACTGGGCTTAAATAAATCATCATCCAACCATTGTTGGTAACGATTGGCTTCCACAGCTTGATGATCATATTTAGTTGACATTTCTAGCGGTTTAGACATCTTGATCACTCCTTAATTTTTCGTATTAATAAAAAAAGCCCTAATTTTCATTAGGACGAATGTGGACAACCGCGGTACCACCTAAATTAAAAGTTTCTCGCAAAATTTTCGAAACTTTTATCTCAAACGATAACGGTCATCCCGATCACAATTGTGACAGCTCACAAGCTACAAACTAAGATTATTGATTAAACTAACTCTCAACCATGTAGTCTTCTCTGTAAATCAAGATTTCTTAGTCCCTCTTGCTCAACGCTTTAGCTAAATATTAGTTCAATAATAATCAAAAAGCCCGCTAACGTCAAGGCTCTTTATAATAAAGATTCGATTTCTTGATTTTCTTGCTCCAAAAAATGGTCAAAAGGAGTAATGTTCATAACTTTAATTCCACTTAAAGCATGCTCAATTAACCCATCAACATCTAATTGTGATTCATATTCTCGAGCTTTAGCTATTGTTGGCTTAGTTTTCGGACGGGTTGGTGCAAAAATAGTACAGCAGTCTTCAAAAGGTTTAATTGATAAATCAAAAGTATCAATTTCTTCAGCAATTTTAATAATTTCTGTCTTGTCCATCGTAGCGACAGGGCGAATAATCGGCGTATTAGTAACATCATTAATGGCAGCCATACTTTCCAAAGTTTGAGATGCAACTTGACCTACTGACTCACCATTAAAAATGGCTAAGCCGCCACGCTTTTTAGTAATTAAATCTGTTAAACGAAGCATAAAGCGCCGTTGAACAGTCATTAGATATCCTTCAGGAACTTGCTGTTTGATAGTTTCTTGAATTTCTGTAAAAGGTACTTGGATAAATTGAATATGACCCGCATATTTGGCTAATTTAACAGTCAAATCTTGAGCTTTTTGTAAGGCATGTTCACTAGTGTATGGGGGACTGTAAAAATGAATCATTTCTACTTCCACACCACGTTTCATTGCTAAATATCCTGCTACTGGCGAATCAATACCGCCAGAGAGCATGAGTCCGGCTTTTCCCGCAGTGCCCACAGGCAACCCACCTGCACCTTGATAAGTCTGACTGGATAAATACGCTCCATCAAAGCGAATTTCAATCTGAATTTTAATATCGGGATGACGCATTTCTGCCTTAATTTCAGGCAGATGATCACTAACATAATCGCCAACAGCCAAATTAATTTGATTAGTATCGTAAATAAAATCATGATCAGCACGTTTAGTACTAATCTTGAAAGTCTTGCCTTCTTGATACTGCTCTTGAACCATTTGTAAGGCGGTTTTTTTGATTTCTTCTAAATCTTTAGCAATACGAATACTTGGGGAATAATTTTGAATTCCAAAAACGACCTGTAGGCGTTTCATTACATCCTGGGCATCTGCCCCATTCAAGTTGATATGCATGCGATCACGCTTTGGATGAATCCGCAGTTGAGGAAAATTCTGCAACACTTTTGCGACATTGCCATGCAAACGATCAATAAAACTACGACGATTCTTTCCCTTAGTTGATAATTCGCCATAGCGAATCATGATTTCTGTATAATTCATTGAGCCAATCCTTTCAGTTTAAAACTTGAAAATGTTGATAAATCTTATCTAAAGCCTTGATGAATTGCTGCATTTCAGAAATAGTATTATTAGCGTCTAAACTTACTCTTACCGCACTAGTAGCTAATTGATCTGGTACATGCATCGCCGCTAAAGTAATTGGTTCAACTCCCTTGCGGGACGAACAAGCACTTGTTGTTGAAATATAAATATCTTCTTGTTCAAAGGCGTGAACAATTGTTTCTCCTCTGACACCTCTTAAAGCAAAACATAAAATATGAGGTGCAAAACTGGTATCAAGCTGTGAAAAAACAACTGCATTGTCTAAATTCTGTAAATGTTGGTATAACATTTGTCGTAAATGGTTTTGTAACTTAGCTTGTGCAACCTGGTCTTGCGTAGCAAGTCTTAAAGCTCTGGCCATTGCAACAATCGCTGGGGTATTTTCTGTACCACTGCGCCGGTTATCCTCCTGACCGCCACCATTGATTAAGGGAGCAATCCGGCGACCATTTTTAGCATAAATAAATCCTACTCCTCTTGGACCATGAAATTTATGTCCTGAAAATGTCATAAAATCAATTCGCGGATCTTGGATTTGGGCAGCTAAATCTTTCCCAACCGTTTGAACCGCATCTACATGAAAGTGAATATTTGGGTAATCTTGTAAAATTTTGGCTACTGACTTGATAGGTTGAATCGCACCCACTTCATTATTTACGGCCATAATAGAAACTAAAATGGTTTCTGGACGAATTGCTGCTTGCACATCTTGGGGATTAATATGGCCACTTTTATCAACAGGTACATAAGTAACCTCAAAACCCAATTTTTCTAATTGGTGTACGGCATTACTAACAGCAGGATGTTCAACATTAGTTGTAATAATATGGTTACCAAACTGCCTTTTTTCCAAAGCTGTTCCCTTAATAACCCAATTATCGCCTTCAGAACCTCCACTAGTAAAATAAATCTCATCAGTTTGACAATTAATAATTTGGGCTATTTGCTGACGCGCAGAATTTAAAATTTGTTGTGCCTGATCACCTAAGTGATGCAAACTGGATGGATTGCCAAAAAAGTCTTGACTAACCTTTTGATAGGTCTTTAAGACTGTTGGCTCAATTAAAGTTGTTGCACTATTATCAAAATAAATCATGACTTCACACTCCAAATTAATATAATACCCTCTAGCTCTAGAATTTAAAATTAAAAAGTCTTACACAAGTTATTGTTGTTTGTGATACTCAGCATAATATAAATCCCGAATACGTTTAACCGCTCCGGGTTCAACTTGCTCTAGAGCTTGAGAAATAATTTGACGCGCTTGTTTATAATCAAATTGATTATCATACAAATCTTGGGCTTTATTAGCAGCCTGTTGCACATTAGGATACTTATCAATGTATCTATTGGCGTATTGAATCAAATGATTAGTAATCTGCACATCTGCCAAAAGCTGTTGGGCTTGCTGCTTCAAATTATTTAAATCTTCTTGAGCAACAAACATTTGTTTAGTAACTTCTTCAACATCAATCGGTATACTTTCCAGGAGTTCTGCTAATTGCGCAGCTTCAGTATTCACCATATAATAATTGTCCCGATAATCTTGCGGCAGACCCTGCAGTCTTAAAACCTCCACCTGATGTTTTAACTGTCGTAAATCTTGAGTAATTTGTTGTAAATTATCGATGCCAATATTTCGGCCTTGCTGTAAACCATCAAAGCCATCTTCAATTTGCTTTTGTTGATTTTCAATCTCTGTTAATTGTTGAGCAGATTGCTTAAATTCTTGCCAAATTTTGGAATATATTGCTTCTTGGCTCTTAATATTTTTGATAAGAGCTTGATAATTTTGTGAAATTTTTTGAATCTTTTGTTGACAAGATAAGGCTAATTCTTGATCAGACTGCTTAATAACATAAGTCCCACTAAGACGTCGAATATTTTGTCGTAATAAGCGGTTTTGTCGTTGTGCATGCTGAATAAAATCTGCTAACACCAATTGGTATTTTTCAACCTTTTTTTGTGCCCGCCACTCGCGGGCAATTCTTTCATATAAATAATCAATTTGTTCAATCACTTTTTGTTTTAATTGATCAAATTCTGCAACGTTTAAATCTGTTAATAATTTTCTTAACGTATTAATTTTTTGAGTTATTTCTACAAGTTCGGTTGTAATTTGCGGATTTTCTAAATTTATTCCTGAAACTTTTAGCCGCTGTTCTGCAGTCTGTAATTCCTGTAATTCAGTTTTAAAATCAGTTTCTAAATTGATACTCCGTTCTAGAATTTGTTCTGCCTTAGTTTGAAACTTACTCAATTGTACTTGTTTGTCTTCTAATAGTTGATGGGCCTTAAGCGCATCTCCACTTGTAACCAAAGTACTAATGTCTGATAAATCTTTAGTCAAAGCAGTTAATTGAGTCCGCAATGGTTCAAAGGCTTTTTGGTAATGAGCTGCATTTGACTGCAATTTAGCGGCTAGTTTTTGTGCTTTGATAGCAATATTATCAAAGTCAGTCTGATTTTTTTGAATATGTTCTAATAAACTGTTTAATTTTTTTTGTAGTTGTTCCAAAATTTGTTGAATTTGATTGATTTGTTGCTGAAGTGGTTTTAGGCCATGATAAACACTTAAAATTTTAAAATTAGCATTTTTTTCTGAAAAATCAATTATTTGATTT
>NZ_SCHP01000043.1 GCF_013607485.1 Bombilactobacillus bombi | reverse complement strand
AAACTTCTAGAAAGGCTCTAAATTATATGTTAGAATGCTTCTATGAAAGTGAGATGGATGTTATGAAATATCTCGTAGTCATTTTCTGGACAATCATTTATGGTCAAGTAATTGGTTTTATTGGTTCATCGCTTGTCAGTGCTGCATATAATCCAATGAACGCTTTGATTGTTTCAGTAATTTTTGGCATTATCTTATGTCTTTTGCCAAACGTACTCAAAGCTGACACTAAAAAAGGATAACCTGTGGGCTATCCTTTTTTATATGGTTTTTAAGATCTCTTGAATCTAACGCGTTATATATAAATAAAATTTACTACTAGATACTCCTAATTTAAATTGCTTACCATTAGAAGTGATAGTCTTGAGTGAAGTTTGATTTTTCTTTGCTGCTCGCATTTGTTTGCTTAATTGTTTCAATACACTACGTCCATTAGCACCAACTAACTCACTCATGGTTACAATTGACTTAGCTGTAGTACTCATACCGCTTTTAGTTTTAATAACTTTTAAGGGATAAATTAAGGTCATTGCCATTAATTGATGTTGTTGAACATTAATTCTGATTGTTTGTTGTGGCATTTGCACAATATTTTTCATTTTGTTATTTAAATTTAAATCCAAAGTAGGCTTTTGTTGTTGAGCCATTAATAAATAATTATACTTTTGGGCAAAAGCTTGATAGGGCATTATAGCTTTAGATTTTGTAATTTGCACTACTTGTGACAAGCGCTGCTGGTGATAATTACTCTTAATAGTTACACGCTGCTTTTGCGGTGCTCGAGCAATATTAATGGCAAAAGAGCCATCATGATTAACAGCTTGATGAAATTGTGCTTGAGAATCTAACTGATAACTAACTTTAGCTTGGGGATGTGTTTTTCCCTTAATCACCGTTACCATCTCATCAGCATAGTAATTTTGCTGATCAGTAGACAAAAAGTTGCGGGAACAGGCTGTCATCAGCAATATTATAGGCAATAATAAGACTAATTTGAAATTATTTTTCATTTTTTCACCTAAATCTATTTTAGATAAAGAAAAGACAGACTAAAAAGTTTTAATCTGCCCTCTTATACTAATTATTACTTTGGTTAGCGTTAACTACTTGGCGACCTTTGTAGTAGCCCTTAGGTGAAACATGATGATTCATCCGATATTCACCAGTTGTAACGTCAAATTGAATATTCGGTTGACTTAATTTGATATGTCCCCGACGTTGGCGCTTTTTTTGTTTTGAAGTTTTTCTTGCTGGAACAGCCATATTTAATTATCTCCTTTTTTAAGATTACTCTTACAGATACATAAAATACTAATATTTGTCAGTACCATACCTATGATATGTTACTATCAAATTCAAATTAGGGCAAGGATTTTTTTAAATTTTCTCAAGTTTATTGATAATAATGTTGACTAATTATTTTTTATTACCAATATGTTGTGTAACATAATCACCCACATGGGGCATGATTTCATAAAAAATATGCCCTAATTGCATCAAATGCGGAACATTAATCTCTCGTATGGGCCGGCCAATGCTTTGAACAATTTTTTGAGCTAACTGATCAGGATCAAGCATCAAAGCACCAACAGATTGAACGTAGCCACCTGTATGGTCAGCTATTTTAAAAAAGTCGGTTTTGACTGGCCCTGGATTAATAGTTGTTACTTGGATATTAAAGGGGCGCAGCTCCAAACGTAAACTATTGGAAAAAGCAATTACTGCTGCCTTAGTAGCTGAATAAATGGCTGATTTAGGAGTTGCAATTTTTCCCCCCATTGATCCTAAATTAATAATTTGACCTAATTGCTGTTCAATCATATTGCTAGCGACATAACGCGTCATCAACATTGTACCTAAAACATTGACTTTAAACATCTTATTCCATAAAGAATAATCAGTTTGCACAAAGGTAGTAAAATCACCAAAACCAGCTGCATTAATTAACACATCAATATGCTGATATTTCTCTATAATTGTGGCAATTGTTTCTTGAACATGTTTAGCAATACTAATGTCGAGAACAACATATTCAACAGTTCCAGAACTTAAGGCCTGACACTGCCGCTGCAAACTTTCTAAGCGATCTTGACGACGAGCAATTAAAATCAGATTAGCATTTTTATAAGCTAACTTTAAAGCCGCTTTTTGGCCAATACCAGAAGAAGCGCCAGTAACAATGATATTTTTAGCAGTTAAATCCCGCAATTCGGTAATATTCATAGCAACATTACTCCTGTCGTTTAAATTTTATAGGAAATCGGTCAAAATCTTTTACCACATAACTTTTAGGAAAAACTTTGCGGGCATCATTCAGTAATTCATAAAATTTATTACCCACATAGCGTGCCGAAATATGTGTTAGCAATAGTTGGTTGACACATGCTTTTTGGGCAACCATTGCAGCTTGTTTACTTGTGGAATGAAAATGTTGACGAGCTAATTTTTCTTCAGCTCCGGATAAAGTGCTTTCATGAACCAAAACATCCGCTTGACTAGCTAGGTTAATACTTTCCGGTGTATAGCGAGTATCTCCTAAAATAGTAACAATTCTTCCAGCTTGTTTAGGACCTAAAAAATCGCGACCATCTATAAGAGTACCATCGTCTAAAGTTATTACTTGGCCTTGTTTTAACTTGCCCCACAAAGGACCATTAGGAATATGGTACTGCTGTAATTTATGCACTAATAGTTCTCCTGGATGGGGCTTTTCTTCAATTCGATATCCATAAGAAATTACTCGATGGTCTAACTTTCCACAAATAACTTTAAAAGTCGAATCTTCAAAAATAGTACCAACTTGATTAATTTCATGATAGTTAATCGGGTATCCCAAATGACTATCTGATAAATTTAAAGTAGTTTGAATAAATTTTTTGATGCCTACTGGACCATATAAATCCAAAGGAGTACCGCCGCCTTGAAAAGATCGAGATGATAAAAGTCCGGGCAATCCAAAAATATGGTCACCATGTAAATGTGTAATAAAGATTTTATTGATTTTACGCGGGCGAATCGTGGTTGCTAATATTTGCTGCTGGGTAGCTTCGCCAGCATCAAAAAGCCAAATTTCATTACGTTCGTTTAAAAGCTTGAGTGCCACGCTGCTAACATTACGGCTGCGTGATGGTGAGCCAGCACCAGTTCCTAAAAATTCTAATTCCATTTCTTACTTCCGTATCTTTAATATTTGGTATTTTTTAAAATTTGTCGAGCAATAAAATAACTATAGTGTTTTGAGCCTAGATCATTAGTATGGACTTGGTCGTCAAAAAACCATTCCGGATGTTGATGTGCATATTGATACCAATCAATAATATGCAAATTTTTGGTTTGCTTAGCTGCTTGTTTTAACACAGTATTGACTGGTCTTTCCCAAGAACGAGTAGGAACATGCACATTAATCCAAAACACTTGGCATTGGGAGCCAGCAAGCTTCATAACATGTTGAACTTGTTGAGGACTAATCATGCCATTAGTGCCCATGCCAATAAGCAGTACTTTAGGCAATAAATGCTGCTTTTTATAATCTTCCAAAAGGTTAATAGCCACTTCAATACCACGGCTAACATCTGCATTAATGAGCATATTAGGAAATATCTTTCGCAAACCATTTGAGCCATCAACCATAACAGAATCGCCAATCGCTAAGACTGATAAATCTTGAGCTCGCTGCAAATCAAATTGTGAAATTCCCATTTTTTGATAAGCGAGATTGACAGGATGTTTCTTGGCACCCTTTTGCCATTTTTTAATACGCTTATTCCTAGTTTTACTAGTCTTAGGTTGGGAATGGTCTTGTATTTTATTAAGAATACGCTGATTATTTTTATTGTTTTGCAAATGATTTTTTTTAATTTTTTGAGCTAGCGTACCATGATTAACATCTTTGGTGGAAGCCGAACTTGATTGAGTTAAGCCATAAAATCCGCCTAAACAAAGCAAAAGCACAACCATTACTGTCAGTTTAGCACTAACTTTTTTTGAAGTACGCACTTGTGAGCACAACTTTTTCCAATTTTGCTGAGCTAAGGGCTGCTCAATGAAATAATATGATAAACAGCTAATTAGAATAATTAAACAAAATTCGATAACCGGGTATAAAAAGCGATGATCCGCTAAGTTCATGACCTTTGCTTCAAAAAAAATCATTACAGGAAATTGATACAGATAGATACCATAACTTAATTTACCAACTTCACTAAAAACCTTATTGGTCAAAAGTTGGTTCCAAATAGAAGCTGGGTGGGCAATCGTGGCAATAAAAATAGTTGTTACAATGGAAAAGATAAACATTCCCCCACGATAAACTAAGGGCTGGGTTGCCTTCATTTTTAAAATGAATAGCAACATTATCAAGAAACTAGCTGCACCTACAACATCCAAAAGAATTTTATCTCCGGTTCGAATATTCAATCGGAGATGATCACTGGGCCAAATAAAAGCTAATAAGCAGCCGCTTAGGAGGGAAAACATCCTTGTGTCTGTTCCATAATATACCCGACTAGGGTCTGTTTGGGGGTTATAAAGTCCAGCCATCAAGAGTGCTGATAAAATCATGGCTATTAATGTTAAAAGTACTACTCGTTTTTCAGAAATCAATTTTAACAAAAATACTAAAATCAAGGGCCAAAGAAAATAAAATTGTCCCTGAATGGATAAAGTCCACATATGAGTAAAAGGCGATTGATTTCCAGCAAAGCGTTCAAAATATGATTGACCATGGGCAATCTGCCAAAAATTGTAAACATTTAGTACATTAGAAATAAAAATTGCCCGCAAATTAACTAATAAATTTTTTTGGAATAAAACTATATAAGAACTAGCACTGAAAAGCATCAGCAATAATCCAGGATACAAGCGCTTAATTCTTTTGAGATAATACCTAGTAAAATCAAAAGTACCTTGTCGACGTAACGAACGTAATACTTGATCAGTAATTAAATAACCCGTCAGTACCAAAAAAATTGGCACTCCTAAATATCCACCAGCAAAAACCTCCGGATTTAAATGGTATAAAATTACTCCAAAAACGCCTATTGTCCGTAAACCGTCAAAACCAGTAATATAACGACGGGGTTTTTGATTGTTATTCACTTTAATCCTACTCCACAACTTTACATAAAATCAAATTCAAAATCATCAATAACCACAGTATCACCAGTTTGAGCTCCCGCTTTTTGAAGAGCTTCATCAACACCCATTTTTTGCAATTTACGAGCAAAGCGCATGATCCCATCCTGATAATTTAAATTACTGCGCTGTAAAAGTTCACTCACTGCTGGACTAATAACTTGATAAGTATGATCATCAAGTGCTGTAATCTTAATTTCTGTATCCTTATCAGATTGATATTGATAAACTTTGTCACTTTCTGGTTCAACATTAGCGGATTGTTCAGGCAGGGATGTTAATAACTCTGCTGTATGCAATAACACTTCCCGTACTCCTTGATGAGTCACACTAGAAATTGGAAAAATTTGTTCATCTGATAATTGTAGCGTCTTCTTAAATTCCGCCAAACACTGCTCAGAACCAGTTAAATCCATTTTTGTAGCCACTATAACTTGTGGTCGCTGTAAAATTTGCGGATCATAATTTTTTAACTCTTGCAAAATCTGCTGATAATCTTCTACTGGATTACGACCATTATTAGGATCCATTTCCACCAAATGTAAAATTACTCGAGTTCTTTCAACATGGCGCAAAAATTGAAATCCTAAGCCTACTCCTTGTGAGGCACCAGCAATTAACCCGGGTAGATCAGCTAAAACAAAATCACGGCCGTCTTCAAGTTGTACCATACCTAAATTAGGCGTTAAAGTTGTAAAATGATAAGCTGCAATTTTAGGTTTGGCAGCCGTTGCTACTGCTAATAAAGTGGATTTACCAACGGAAGGCAATCCAACCAGGCCCACATCAGCTATTACCCGTAATTCTAACTTAATAGCCCGTTGTTCACCCAAGCGGCCATTTTCAGCTATTTCCGGAGCAGTGTTCCGCGAATTAGCAAAATGAATATTGCCTCGGCCGCCATGACCGCCTTTAGCGACTATTAATTCTTGTTGATCTTGGGTCAAATCACCTAAAACTTCCCCACTATCCAAGTCGGTAACTATCGTCCCAGGCGGCACACTAATATAAACATCTTTAGCATTTGCACCATGCATTGACTTAATCATACCATTACCGCCCGCTGAGGCTTTAAAGTGGCGCTGATAACGAAAATCCATTAATGTTCTTAATCCTGGATCTACTTTTAATATAATACTACCGCCATTACCGCCATCGCCACCGGCTGGGCCGCCATTCGGTACATATTTTTCATGGCGAAAGGCCACTGCGCCATCGCCACCTTTTCCTGCTTTAACTGTAATTGTTACATTATCTACAAACATGTAGTTCCTCCAATGCTTCTTATCAATCAAATATTTTACCATACTTAAAGATTAATATGATAATTATCCTCTTTAAATATATTTAGAATTTTTTTGAACTATTTTGGTTTATTTTGATTGCTTTTGAACAAAAATAGTGTATGATATTTTTGTGAGGTGAGTGTAAGTGATTACAGAACGGCGCCACCAACTGATCTTACAGCAATTAAAGAGTAGTCATGTTTTAACCATTCAGGACCTTGTTCGGCTTACTAATGCTTCGGTTTCGACAATTAGACGAGATTTGGTACATTTAGAAAAAAAGCAATTACTAATCCGTATTCACGGTGGTTGCAAGACAACTAATTCTAGTCTATCCGAGGAACCTAAAGTCGCTCAACGGCAACGCTTATCACTGCCACAAAAACAGTTAATCGCTCAGTATGCTGTAACTTTAGTTCAAGATAATGAAGTGATTTTTTTAGATTCTGGAACTACCGTGCAAAAAATGATTCCAGAATTAACTCATCTAAAACACTTATTGGTAGTTACTAATAGCGTTGATAATGGATCGCTCTTAGCTGATTTTCAAATTAGAACTATTGTTTTAGGCGGTTCTTTAAGAGCTTTAACAAAAGCAACTGTTGGGGCTAATGTTCTGACCTATTTAAACAATTGTCACTTAGATCGGGCTTTTATGGGAACTAATGGTTTTGATAGTGTTCATGGTTATACAACTCCTGACCCCGATGAGTCTGCCGTTAAAAGTCTTGTAATTAGACAAGCAGACCAGGCCTATATTTTAGCTGATAGTTCTAAATATCAACAAACTCGCTTCAGCAAATTTGCTGAGCTAGCGGATGCTGATTTGATCACTGATCATTTGACAACTGCTGCTTATCAGCAATTAAGGCACTATACTAAAATAATGGAGGTTAAGAAATGATTTATACCCTTACTGCAAATCCTTCAATTGACTATGTTTTGCAGTTACAGCAACTGAATTTAGGAGCTGTTAATCGCACTAGTGCTGACTTTAAACTTCCTGGTGGCAAAGGCATCAATGTTTCTCGGATCTTACAGCAATTAAATATGAATTCAATTGCCTGGGGTTTTGTTGGCGGAGCAACTGGAAAATTATTTGAATCTTTACTAGCACAAAACGAATTAAGCACTGATTTTGTTCCTGTTAGTGGCGATACACGGATTAATGTTAAAGTTAAAGCTCAAGAGGAAGAAACTGAAATAAATGGTCAAGGTCCAACTATTACTCCCGCTGAAAAAGCAGCACTTTTGAAAAAAGTTCAACAAGTTCATGCTGGTGATGTAGTGGTTATGGCTGGCAGCCTACCGCCTAATTTAGATAATGATTTTTATTTAGATATCGCTAAAATAGTTATTAAACAAGGTGGTGATTTTGTTATTGATACTACTGGACAAGCTCTTTTAGATACTTTACCTTTGCATCCCTTAGTAATTAAACCTAATCACCATGAATTGGCAGATTTATTTCACACTACCTTTAACGATACTCAATCAATAATCACTGCAGCCAGAAAGTTACTGCAGCAAGGTGCCCAACATGCCTTAGTTTCTATGGCGGGCGCTGGAGCGCTTTTAGTAACAACTGAACACGCGTATCAGTGCAACGCACCTAAGGATGTTGTTAAAAATTCCGTTGGTGCTGGAGACTCAATGATAGCTGGGTTTGTAGGTACATTTATGAAAACCCAAGATCCAATTGAAAGTTTCCATCAAGGTGCTGCCTGTGGTTCTGCTACTGCATTCAGTGAAGATTTAGCTGATAGTAAAAAAATTAAAGAAGTTTATCAAAAAATTAATATTACTAAAATCCAATAAAAAGTGAGGAAAAATTGATGGATCTTAAAGAATTACTTCGCAAAGATGTCATGATCATGGATCTTAAAGCAACCACTAAAGAGGCTGCTATTGATGAAATGATTGACAATTATAAAAAACATGATGTCATTGACGATGTACAGCTATTTAAAGCAGATATTCTAAAGCGCGAAGCAGAAACCAGTACCGGAATTGGTGATGGTATTGCAATGCCCCATGCACGCGACAAGGCTGTAAAAAAAGCAACGGTAATGTTTGCTAAAAGTAATCAAGGTGTTGACTATGATGCACTAGATGGCAACCCTGTTAATCTCTTTTTCATGATTGCAGCTCCCGATGGTGCCGATAGTTTACATTTACAGGCTTTAGCTGCCTTATCTTCACTGTTAATCAATCCTCAACTGGTTGCTGATCTTAAAAAAGCCACTACTCCAGAAGAAGTTCAAACCCTCTTTGATCAAGCTGAAGCTGCTAAAGAAGCTAAAGAGCAAGCCGATGCAGCTAAACAAGCTGCACAAAAAGATGCTGCAGATGAAACAGCAACTCAACACAAGGGCTTTATTGTTGCTGTATCAGCTTGCCCAAATGGAATTGCCCATACCTATATGGCTGAAGCCGCTTTAAAGGAACAAGCTGAAAAATTGGGCGTTGATATTCGTGTTGAAACTAATGGCTCTGAGGGTGTTAAAAACCGCCTCACAGCTGATGAAATTAAACGTGCTGATGGTGTCATTCTTACTGCCGACAAAAAAGTTGAGATGCCCCGCTTTGATGGCAAACCTTTATTAAATCGTCCAGTTATTGATGGTATCAATAAAGCTGCTGAATTAATTCAAAAAGTTGAAAATGGTGAAGCTCCAATTTATCATGCTGATCCTTCAGAAGCTGGTGCTAGCGATTCTACTAATACTGAAGATGAGAAATCACTTTGGTCACGTGTCTACGCTGATTTAATGAATGGTGTTTCGCATATGCTACCATTTGTTGTCGGTGGTGGTATCTTAATGGCTCTTTCTTTCTTGCTAGAAAATATTGTAGGGCCTAAATCTACAACTTTTCTTTTCTTAAATGGAATTGGCAATTATGCTTTTAGTTTTTTAATACCAGTTTTAGCTGCTTATATTGCAGTTTCTATGGCTGATGTTCCGGCTTTAATGCCTGGATTTGTTGCTGGATATATGGCTTCTCAAGCTCTGTCTCTTTTACACATCTCCGAGCCCAC
>NZ_SCHP01000042.1 GCF_013607485.1 Bombilactobacillus bombi | reverse complement strand
GTCTAGTACTACGGTATTGAATTAAATTTATTTAAAATAGTAATTAACAGTCTAGGGTGGAGTCTATTTATGCAGGTTTATCAAACAAATATTCAGCGACTAAAAACATTTTATACTAGTGATTACTATTATTGGCTAAAAGATAATGATCCTAAACTAATTGATAGAGTCAGAGAATCTTTATATGATGATCCTGATTCCTGTGATTTAATCTTATATAAAAAATTAGCGTTGAAATATAAGCTAGCACAAAAAAGATACAATTTATTTGATGAAGTAAATGATTATCGAATTAAGATGTCAGCTGATGTAGTCTGTGGTTCTAAACAATTAATGAAACTTCATCCTAATTTTGAAGTTTGGATTAAAGATTACGAGAATATTAGAGCTAACTTAGATTTACATTTTATTTGGCCACAACATAAATTACCAACAATCAATACCTATCGTTATACAATCTATCATGATCGTATTGACTATTTATTATATGATTTAAAATGTTATTTTGAAGGTGAAAATACACCAATGATGAAAGCTTATTGTAATGATCGTACTTCACTTTGGTTGTCTAAATTTAATAATAATTTTTGTGATTTTGTTAATGAAATGTGTTTTTCAAATTTTGTGAATAAAAATTATGAAGTTTTGAATATTGAATATGGACAAAGCAGAATAATAGATGGTAATTTAGAGGACTTGCGCAGCAATTCACATAATGAAATATCAATGCAGGATTATCTAGAACAAATCTTGGCTTTAAGTATTTCTCATTGAGAGCCCACTAAAAAGCATGGTACCAATTGCGATACCATGCTTTTATTTAGTGTCCACGATGTTTGGCTTGTCTTTTAGCTTGTTTTTGTAAAAAAAGTTCTTCTTTAGTAATTTTTACTTGTTGAGAATGAACCCTTTTTCTTAGCTTTTTAGCTTCTTCGCGTTGTTTTTGCAACTCCAGCTGAGCCTTAGTGCTAATGCCGTTTTGCTGAATAGCTTTTCGAGCTAGTCGTTGAGCCTTTTTAGGGCTCAGCGATTTTATTTTTAACGGCTGGTGGTCAACTTCATGAAATTTCAGTTCATTGTAGTGTTGGTTTACTAAATTCAATATTAGTGGCATTTTTGGCTCCGAAGTCCCCAAGGTTAGTTGAGCAACAGCATAAGTGTGTTCAGTATGTTGCTCAAAAATTGCCTTGTAAAAAGCTCCATCAAAAACAATTGTTAGACAAGATTTAATAACCATCATGTCCCCTCCTTAATTTTAATGAAAGCCGGACATCCCAGGAGGGAAGGATACTGATAGATTGTCTATGCTCGGACTACCAACCGCGCTGTGTTTTTGCTTTCTTAATTGATTATACATTTATTTATTGACATTGAAAATGTATAATCGCCATAGGTGATGTTATGAAAATAATTGAATTTGGCCAACAAAATTCTAAAGTAATTATTTTGCTGCACGGGGGAGGACTAGGTTGGTGGAATTATCAAAGGGTTGCACAATTACTTTGTCCAAAATATCATGTAATTTTACCAATTTTGGATGGACACGCCGGTAGTGATTGTAATTTTGTTAGCATTAAGCAAAACGCTCAAGAAGTAATAGAATTTATTGATAAGAATCATAATGGCAAAGTCCACTTAATTGGGGGTCTGTCTTTAGGAGCACAAATTGCTATCACAATGTTAGCTTTGCGTCCCGATATTTGTCAGCATGCTCTAATTGAAAGTGCGGCCGTTATTCCAGATCCGTTAATCCACAATTTGTTGCCTGTAACACTTACAAGCAGTTATCAATTGATTCAGCAAAAATGGTTTGCTCATTGGCAGTTTCAAGCTTTAAAAATACCGCCCGCTTTTTTTGAAAATTATTATCATGATACTTGTCAATTAAGCCAAGCTAATTTAACGGCAATTTTAGTTGCTAATACTAGTTTTACTGTACCGCTGAATTTAGCCCATTCACAAGCGCAAATACTAATTGTGGTAGGTGCCAGAGAAAATCACAGGATGATTCGCTCGGCTTTATTATTGCATAAGATTCATCCTCATAGTTATTTACAAATCGAGTCCGGATTATTTCATGGTCAGTATTCATTGAGCCATCCAGAAAAAGTGGTAGCTGATATTAAAAGGCTGTTTACTAACTCGGTGAGATGAGGCATTAAAAGCAAAATCTGTTTTAATAATTGTTCAATCAGAAATACAGAAATAAATTATCTGGAAATTATTATTTTATTAATGATGAGTCTGTTAATTAAATTTTTAAAGATCAATTTAAGATTGCAAATTAATTTATTTTTCTTTACAGCCTGTTGAAATTTTCCAATTAAAAATTTGTTGCTGTTATAATATAATTTATAAAAATCGATTATTAGGAGTGCAATTATGAATAAAAAAATCTTATTAACCTTGCTGCTTAGTTCTAGCTTAGCAACGGCAGTGGGTACTAATATTGTGCCAAGTACAATTTCTACCCCGGTGCAGGCTGCTATAGACAACCATGGCAACACTGAAAATGGTGTTGTTTATGCCGATGGGCAGGGTGCAAGAGTTTATCATTACGTTAATGGCAGCTATCAAGTGACTGATCAACAATTAGCTCCCTATAGCGGTTGGAAATATGACGCTATAGATCATCTTAATAATCAGACTTGGTATGAGGTTGCAACGAATGCGTGGATTAATAGTGAGCAAGCAACGACAGCTAAAGTAGTGGCTAATCAAGGAATCGCTGAAATTGCTTATGCGCCTGCTGGCGTAACCTTATGGCAAGGTTATGGTAATCATAAGTCTGATTCCGGTCGTAAATTAGCCAACGGTACTAGTTGGAAATTTTCACAAAAGGTTATTGATGAAAATGGGGATGCCTGGTATTTAGTAGGAAATAATGCGTGGATTGATGGCGAATACACTAAAATTACTAATACTGCTTTTAATGAAGCCGCAGCACAGCAATGGGATCCTAATTATGCAGCGGTGAAAACTCAAAGAGCAACGCTAGTTTACCGTGATAGTTCCTATGGTTCCGGACGCCGCAGTTCTGTTGGAGCAGGAACGATTTTACAAGTAGTTTCGACACTGCAAAATGGTGGTATCTTGTGGTATGAATTAAGTAATGGCGGTTGGATACCTGCAAGTGTCGCTACACCAATTACTACTTATCGCGCTCCAGTTAATTTACGCGGACAAGCTAAAGCGACAGCGGTTCAAGCAGTAATCACTGCTGCTAAACAACAGTTAGGCAAGCCTTATGTATGGAATGGCAAGGGACCAGATGGTTTTGACTGTTCTGGTTTAATGCAATTTGTCTTTAAGCAGGCTTTAGGCCAAAATATTGGTTCTTGGACTGTCCCACAAGAAACCGCTGGTACTCAAGTTGCTATCAAAGATTTGCAACCGGGTGATTTGGTCTTTTGGGGAAATCCTGGTGCTAGTTATCATGTAGGTTTATATCTGGGCAATAATCAATATCTCAATGCTTTACGTCCTGGAACCAAAATTAAGATTGATACTATTACTAATAATTTTTATCCATCATTTGGTGTCCGGGTATTGCACTAATTTATAATTATTAAGAGGTAGGACTAATGAATTTATTAAGTAAAAAATACAATATTTATCAGTTATTAATTGCAAGTTTAGCATTATTAAGTTGGTTTTGGCTTTTTCAAATTAGGCCAGTCCAGGCAGATTCTGCAAATTATACTGATACCAAAGTTTCAGGAGTAGTCACAGTTAAAAGTCAAACTGCTCCCCTTTATAATGATAATGGTCAGTTAATTGTTAGTCGGGCTTTAGGACCACATAGTGCTTGGCTGACAGGTCTCTTGCGGATTATTAATGGTCAGCAGTATTACCAAGTATCAACACATGAATATATTGCCGCTGATAGTGTAACTTATCAAACTCAAAAGGTTTTGGGCGTGCCTTTTATTAGTCAAGAAGCTGCGGGTGCCCCAATGGGGTGTGAGGCCGCGAGCGGTTTAGAAGCATTACATTATAAGAATTATGCTAAAAATTATGATTTGCGTGCTTTTTTAAGAACAATGCCAATTGCTGGTGATAACAATCCTTATCACGGTTTTGGCGGCACACCTTATCGTGTAACCCCCGGAATTTATCAGTCCATTTTTCCGGATGCTTATACGCCATGGTTGAATAAATTTGGCCATGCGGCCAACTTAAGCGGTGCAACCAAAGCAGATTTGCAGCAGCAAATTGATCGTGGTAATCCTGTGGTTACTTGGGTTACTTTAAGATATACACCAGCTAGATGGGTCCACTTTTTCTGGGGTTACGATGTTGATAATGCGCATGTGGTTACTTTAGATGGTTATAATGACCAACAATTTCATATTGCTGATCCTGAGTTAGGTGTTTATTGGGTCAACAAAGATCAATTTATGCAGGCTTATAACCATATGAAGTTTGCCGTTGCTGTTTATTAATTTAAAAATGTTTTAACAAAAGAGCTGAGATGGGTATTTGTCTCAGCTCTTTTTTGATTAAAGATAGCTAATTTTAAATTAACACTTTATTAATAATTATTTTTAAGTTATGATTACAAGCAATATAAAAAGGGGATGGAGCCTATGAAACGTGCAACAGTAGAAAAATATATTTTAGATAATTTACACAACTTTACTGACTACTTAAGAATTGCTAGTATTTCTGCACAATATAAGGGGATTGAGGAAACAAGCGCTTGGATTGTAAAGCAATTTCAAAAGTTGCAGGCACAAAACGTTCAACGATGGCGCGATCAAGGTGGTAATCCTGTGGTTTTTGCAGAGTTTAAAGGCAACAGCAACAAGACTATTTTATTTTATAATCATTATGATGTGCAGCCACCAGAACCGCTAGCAGAATGGCACAGTGAACCTTTTGAACCTACAATTGAAGGAGAGCAGTTAGTGGCACGCGGTGTCTGTGATGATAAAGGTGAGTTAATGAGTCGATTAACTATGATTAAATATTTTAAAGAACATGGTGGTCTACCAGTTAATATAAAGTTTTATATTGAGGGTGAAGAAGAAATTGGCAGTCCTCACGTTGAACAATATGTATCTGCCCATGCTGCAGATTTAAAAGCTGATGCTTGTATTTGGGAAGGCGGAGGTAAAGATGAAAATGAAAACTTTCAAATTATCTGTGGTGCTAAAGGGGCGGTTAGTTTTAATTTACATGTGCAGACAGCTGCAGCCGACTTACATTCATCCTTAGCAGCGTATGCTGATAATGCAGCTTGGCGATTGGTTCAAGCTTTGGCCTCTTTAAAAACTGCAGATAATCGTGTGGCGGTGGCCGGCTTTTACGATGATATTGAATCTTTAACACCTGCTGAACAAGCAGCAGTACAAGAAATGGATTTTGATGAGGCGAAGGTAGCCGCTAATTATGGTTTAAAGCGGCCTTTGATTACTGATAATCCCAAATTGGAATTAATTAATGGTACGACTTTAACCATTAATGGTATAGAAGCGGGTTATCATGGTACGGGTGTTAAAACTATTATTCCTAAAGAAGCGCATGCTAAGTTAGATTGTCGCTTGGCACCGAATCAAGAACCACATAAGATTGTACAGTTAATTCAAGAACAGCTTAATCAAAATGGTTTTTCTGATGTTCAAGTAGAGTATTTATTAGGCGAACAAGCAGGAAGAACCCATCTAGATAATGCCTTTGTGCAGTTAAATCATCAGGTAGCTAAACAAGTATATGGTCCTTCCCATGTAAAATTAATTCCTAATATGCCGGGAGCTGGCCCCATTAAGCCTTTTTTAGACAAGCTACAAGTGCCGGTTGTTATGACAGGTATCCATTATGCGGGCAGTCATCCTCATTCTCCTAATGAAAATATTAGGTTAGCCGATTATCAGGCAGGGACTTATTATCTCATTAACTTATTAACAGCTTATGGTCAAGATAATTAATATAAAACAAACTAAAACAAAACACCGGTGCAAAATTGCGCCGATGTTTTGTTTTAGTTCAAACTGTTTTTCATTACCCAATTTTTAAGAATTCATTAGGACCTGCAATAATTCTTTAGCTGACTGGTGAAGACTATTTTTAGATTTGTCATTGCCTAAATGAGTATAAATTTCTCCAACATAAGTATTTTTGGCAAATAAGATTTTAAATACTTGCTCAATAATCGGTCGCGTGCGTTGCTCTTCTTGTACCGGACCAAAAGGATTAGCAAAAAAGGTTGTACTCATGCCCACTTCATCGGTAGTTCCTAGGGCCTTACGCTTACCAGCGATAAAAGTTTTCTTGGCAGTATTAGCGTCAGTAAAACGATGCAGACCAATTTTGTTATCATAATTATTGGCGTAGACCCACATATCAATGGGATGATGGGCAATTACGCGGGAGTAAGAATCTGCTGGAATAATAACTCGAGCGTTCTTTTTATCAGGGTTTAAATAAATACCCCGGTCCATATTGTTAAAGGCTACTGAGGAGCTGAGATCATCTAACCGTACAAACGCACCGATTTCCGTGCCTTGAGCATAAATTTCTTGTCCTGCCACAGTAAAGCTACCCATATCGTCGAAAATAGTTTCAATACTAATGATTTGGTCATCAGCTACTTCTTGGAGGGCTTCAATTGATTCAGATTTGCCAGCACCAGAATCACCAAAGAAAACGACATTTTTTTGTTTGCCATTCGCAAAGTTAATTTGGACCATTGAGCCATGAATGGGCAGCTTACTTTCATAAATCATATGCAGATTATGCAAAGTTAAACACATTTTTTTCATATAGCCAAAATAGGTAGTCTTATCGTTATAAGGAACTTCACCGATCCAAATATCATTGGTGGCATCATGATAGTAATGGCACACATTACCTTGGGTGTGAGGCAGACCAAATAACAAGATTAAATCAGGCTTATGGCCTTCTATATCTTTAGCAGCTGCAACTTCAAAAAGGTTAGCTAAGGAAATACCACTCGCAAAATAATCACGATGAAAATAAATATAAGCGAGGCTTTCACCAATTTTAGCGGGGAAACAATACCATTCATCTTTTCCCCCTTTAAATTTAGTAATAGGATTGGTAGTAACCGCACTAAAAGTCCCTTCACGTTTATTGCTCGGAGTCGTCATCATCATTGGCGGCCGTAACATCAGGGTGTCAATAAAGCGTATGGGCTGCAAGACTTCATATCCTTGTGGTAGCGGCCATTGATGTGATTGGGTCAATATACAGGCTGAAGAGCCCGCATTGACTTGCCGATAGGTTTTATTGGGAGCACCTTGCAGCTTTTCTTCGATTAGTCGATAGAGACGAATAACGAGGTTATTAAAGTGATTATCAATATCCATAAAATTATTAGCAACTACGTCTGATTGGTGGAGATTGATAACTGCAATCCGCAAAAAAGACCGGTAAAAAGAATATAATGCTTCAATACTTTGTAATATTTCAGCCGCAGTGAATTTATCAAAAACGTGGGGCTGATCTAACAAGATTGACTTAATAATTTCTAAGTATTCATCGGCATCCAGATCTTCAAAAGCATTTTGGTTTTGTAAATGATGCCGCTGCTGCAAGTATAATTGCACAACGTCGACTAATTCTTGTGTGTTTAAAAGTGTGAAAACATCGGAAATATACTGGTTACTGTAATTAAGTACTGCTACTTTCCGTTGGGGATTAAAATAAAAACCTTCTGTGGCAATTTTTGACATTAATAGAATCTCCCTTCTAAAGCTTAGAGCTATTTTACCGCAGTTAATCACAAAGAAAAATAATTTTTAAAAAATTGAGGTAATGAAAATGAAATCATTAACGGAAATTCATAATTTTGCGGTTAAGTACTTTGATTTATATAGAGATTCCTATACTACTAAATTGCAAGTAACTCAAAATTTTGAAACTCAATGCAGTAATTTAGGATTTGAAATTGATGGCGGTCAAGCCTTAATCAACCAATATTCAGCTGCGGAATTTGATCATGCTCATTATTTAGCTAAAGTCATTGCTCAGATTACTGATTACCAGCTGTTAGGCAATGCCATCTTCTCTTATTATGCACGCTGCCAGCTCCAACAATGCTCACCGCTAGCAGATCATGCGCGCTTATGGTTCTTATTAGCCTTTGAACAGTTAGCTAAAATAACTTCCTTACAGCTGCAAAGCCCTTATTTGTTTGAAGGCGAGCTCCAAAAAATCTCTTTAGTTTCTGATCTATCTGGCTATGGATATTACGAAAAAGGTCTGGAAGTACAACAGCATTTAACTATCAATATTAATGGCCAAGTTGAGTTAAAACGCTATGTTTGAACAGATGATGCCGCTGAGATGCGGTTACAAAGTCAGCAATTATTTACGATTAATCCCCAGCGAGCGCAAATTATTTTGCAAGCTGTTAGCTATTACTTTAGTCACGCGACTTTACAGTTGCGTGTTCATGATAATGGAATTTGGACAATTAAACTTTTAAATTCAAATGGAAGAGTGTGGCAGGATCAAGGATCACTAGGACAAAAGTTAAAAGTTGGTGGTCAGGATTTATCCCAACTGATTCGACGCCAATTAAAAATACCCAATCTCTATGTATTTGATAATCTTCCCGATCAACTAACAACCTTGAAGTTACGTTATCATTGAGTTTATGCTACTGAATATTTGTGGTTACAACGTGAACAAGGAGTTTTGCGATATCAGCAATGCCAAAATAATGGTCAACAGATAATACAAACTTATTACTTGCCCGGCCAAGTAGACGATTTATTAGATTTATGGCCCCTTGATATTTTGGATTTTACAACTTCCAAGTATCAAAATTTACATTTAAGTTGGAAGATTAACAATCAAAATACGCAGCAGGGATATTTAAATAGTAATAGTGCCGATTTTTTAGAAATTTGGCAAATCTTTACTCAACATCTGCAAAAATTATTGGAAAATTATCAAACCGGCGAATTAGTGCATCCTCCCTTATACTTAGACAACATAGAGGATTTAGTGTATTTACAAGTTACGTTTAGAAAGGGCGGTAAAGTATATAATTATCTCGGCGACCGTAATTTATCTGTCGGTGATTGGGTAATTGTTCCCGTAGGCGTAGATAATCATCAGATCAAAGCGCGCGTACAAGCAATTAATCCGCGACTGCCATTTCCTTTACCCAAAGGGATTAAAAAAGTTGTTCGGAAGTGTACTTCAACATATTTTTAATATAATTGTTGACTAATAAGTCAAAAATAATATAATAAAAGTATGGGAAGAAAAATATCTTATAATCGACAGCAAGTTTTACACGCCGTTGCGCAAACTTTTGTCCAACTAGGCTATGAAGCAACATCACTAGATGATTTAGTTCAGGCAACCCATTTATTGCGAGGAAGTTTATATTCGGCTTTTGGTAGTAAATTAGGGATGTTTGTGGCGGCCCTGCGTCAATGTATTCAAAACGATAAGCAACAGCCTTTAACTATTGACATGATTTT
>NZ_SCHP01000041.1 GCF_013607485.1 Bombilactobacillus bombi | reverse complement strand
ACACTAAGGATTATATTTCCTTAAATGTGGTTTTTTATAATTAATATTTCATTAAATTTATATAGTAGCATGTATATAACTATATTCTATTAAAATTCTTCATCTGGAATAGTAGAACTTATATTATTATTAACATGTTTAATACCTTTTTTTGCTTCACTAACAATATCAATATCATTGTGAATAATTTGCGAATTAATAAAACTAATAACCATTGGTAAATTCATTCCAGTATATAGCTCAAAATGATAATTACCCTCTAATAGTAATTGATAAACCACATTGTATGGTGTCCCACCTAATAAATCTGTAAAAACAATAAAATCATCTAATGTTTTAGCAATTTCTAAAAAGCGTTGCTTAAAATGATCTGGACTTTCTCCCTCTAACAAATTTATGGAATACAAATTAGATTGGCTACCTAATATCATTTTTACACTATTAATAATACCCTTACAAAAATTACCATGACTAACTAATATTAATGATTTCATATTAATATCTCCATATCAGGCTGAAAGAACATGCAGCCATGTTCCAAGAATACTAAAAACAATAATAGTTACTAGTATCCATCCTACTTTCCATTTTTTTCTAATCATCCAAAGAACAATCAAAGTTGCTATTAATGGAAGCATAGATGGTATTATCTGATCCAAAGTTTTAGTAAGCGTCATTGCAGATTTACCAATTCCTATTTTAATGGGAGAATTTAAAACTACATAGGTAGGAATCATCGCTCCTACAACCATCATACCTAAAGTTGATGCTTTATCAGAAATATTTTGAATAATATTGGAATCACTCATCTTTTGAATAAATTTAGTTCCTTCATTATAACCTATTTGTAAACCAAAATAACGAACAGCAATTGTAACAATATTATAAGAGAACATAAACAATATTGGTCCTAAAATATTGCCAGCCTGGCATAACGCTAAAGATATTCCCATACAAATTACTCTCCAAGTAGTTAAAAACATTGAATCGCCAATTGCTGAAAGAGGCCCCATTAAACTTACTTTAACATTATTAATAATTTGCGGATCAAACTCTGGATTTGATTCATTTTCTTCTTCCATTGCAATTGAAGTACCTAAAACTAATGGGAGTAAAACATTCGTAATATTAAAAAACTGCATATGCCGTTGTAAGGCTTCAGCCTTACCATTTTTGTCATTTTTATAAATAACTCTAAGTGAAGGTACCATGCTAAAAGCATATCCAGTTGCTTCTTGTCGAGTTAATTCCCATGCAGAATTTGCAGCAAACGATCTCCAAAAGGTAAACCATAATGCCTTACGCATTTCTGAATTAGAAGTTTTCGTCATCTTCTACACCTCCACCAATCGATTTTAATTGTTCATGCAATTTCATTTCATTATGGTAAGAAATCATTACTATAACTAATCCTAGAATAGCTATTCCAATTATTGGTATTTTTAAATAAGCTGTTAATATAAATCCCAAAATCATGTATGGAACAATATCTTTTCTTAGCATTTGTTGAATCAATAAAGCAAAACCAAAAGCTGGTAACAATCCACTAGCAACAACTAAACCATCTTGGACAAATTGAGGGATCATATTAATTAGCTGTTTGGAAAAGCCTGAGCCAAAATAAAACGCTAACATTATAAAGATTACTGAAGGAATAAAGTTAACTACAAGACCTCCCCAAAATGCCATCATGCTTAACTTATGATCTTCTGCTTTTTTTGCATATTCGTCCATTTTTGAAACATAAATTGGTGCAACAAATATATACATAACATTTTGAACTATTAATATTAACATAGAAAGTGGTAATCCAAAGGTTAAAGCAGCTGAAATTCCCTTTCCAGTAGATAATGCAAAAGTAGTCCCTAACACAGATGCTGAAACCATATCTTGTGGAGTTGAAATTCCCACTTCAACAACTCCTACGTAGGCTAACTCCATTGCTGCTCCAACCTTAATAGCATTTGGCACATCGCCCATTACTATCCCCACTAATGGAGCTAAAGCAATCGGTCTAAAAATCATTGACGCACCAGTTAAGAAATATTCACTATAACCAATCAATGCAACCAAACCAATTAAAAATGTTTTTAAAATCATCATTTTACCTCCTTTTACTCAAGTTTTAAATCGCTTTCTTTAATAGCTTTGATTGGAGACGAGGGAACCTGTTGGATTTCCACTTTAACTTCTAAATCAATTAATTTCTGAATTTCTTTTTCATCATTAACGGTGGTATTAACAGCAGGTGCTAGAATTCTAGTTTCTTGGCTTTCTTTTGTACCACCAATATTTAAAACCTTAGGCCTATTATCCAAATTTTGAATTATGCGGTACGCATCATGAATACTTTCTACAATAATCATTAAATTATATTTATCAGTAATACCACTATTTAAAGATTCAATGCTTTTATTGATATTCTGGATAACAAGTTTACTCCCAGAGGGCTTAGCCATTTTAATAGAAGCTTTTCTAATTGCGTCTACAGGCACTTGATCATTAGCAATCAAAATACAATTAGCTCCAGTATATCCAAACCAAGAAACTGCAACCTGTCCGTGAAGCAGACGATGATCTACTCTAAATAGCTTTATCATATTTAAACATCCTTCCACTTAGCAATCAAACCCTAAATTCATAGCGATCTGTTGCTATTAATTCAATTCCATATTGTACTAAATTGTGATTATTATCATATATTTGATTACGCAAATTAAATAACGGAAAACCCACAGAGCGTTTCAATAACCGTGCTTGCTCTTTATTAGCTGCAATTACCCGTAAAATACTGTTAGAATCAGTTAATGACTCAATGCCAAAATCATCATGAAATATTTTGTATAATGATCCATTTAAATCATACTTTGGTAATTTTTCAAATTTTGGTAAAGGAAAAAAGTTGCTTTCTATAACAACTGGATCATCATCTAGATAACAAAGTCGAACAGTATGTAAGGCAAAAGAGGATGAAGTTTTCAATCCTCTTTTAATTTCTCTATTTACTTTTAGCTTTTCTATTTTTAAAATTTTCATTTTTGGTTCAAAACCATTTTCTTCAGCAGTTTTAGAAAAACTTTCAATAGAGCTGCTTCTTAGTAATCTTCGTACCTGAGTAGGTTTTCTCACGTAACTACCCTTACCCTGAACTTTCTCAATTATGCCATCAGACACAAGACCATCAACAGCTTGACGTATTGTAATACGACTAACACTATATATTTGCTTAAGCTCCTCTTCACTAGGTAATTTAGAGTCAACCTGATATTTTCCTGTAACAATTTTCTCTCGCAAATCCATCATTACTGTTTCATATTTTGTTCTAAGCTTAGTTGGCATAATCAAGTCCTACATTCATTTTTAGTATTTAACTTTTCCCATATATCTTCTGACGTCAAGTGAATGATCTCGCTTATTGGCTAATTTTGCTCGATATTCACATAGTACAGTATAAAATAAAATAGGATTAAAGTACTCTGCTACTTCACTATCAATTAAGTCTAATCCTAATTCTTTAGCATCCACAATTTCAACCTTTTTTGCATATTTATTTAAAAATTTAATTGCTCGTTCATCCAATTCTCTCGTACGACCGATGCTTTCCATCACAATATATGGTTTATCTTTATCAGTAACTTCAAAGGGACCATGGAAATATTCTCCTGAATGAATTGGTGCTGCATCCAACCATTGCATCTCCATTAAACTACAAATTGCAAAACCATAAGTATGTCCAAAGGATGCTCCGCTACCTAAAATATAAAACATTGGCTCACTATAATATTTTTCAGCATAAGCTTTTGTTCTAGTCTGTACTTGCTTAATTGCATTTGTAACGATCGTATCTATCTTATTAAAACCGTCAGCAAATTCCGGTAATTTATCATAATTCTCAATACCCGCCAAAATTTGTGAAGTCATATCTAACATAATAGCCATAGGATTATGTACAACTTCATTTTCATTTCCCCATTCATAAATTACTTTTTCATCAGAGTATTCAAGCAAATCTGCTTTTTTGTTAAATGTTAACCCTATAGTAATTGCTCCCATTTTTTGAGCAACTTTTGCTGCTTGTACTGATTCTGGTGTATTTCCACTGTGTGAACATACAAAAACAATGGAACTTGAATTTAATTTTTTAGGAGTTACATGTACAAATTCATTTGCATTATACCAACCAGTTGATAATTTTTTTGCTTCAGATTGTAAAAGAAAATATGATGGGTACATATCAACTAAAGATCCACCACATGCTGTAAAATAAACAGCATTTATTTTGCCATTATTATGTTTTAATATACGAGCTACCATTTCCTTATTATTCATACTTTTATTTTCCTCCTTTTAAAGACATCATATGTCGTATTATACCAGAACAACTTAAGTGTAACCGATTTTATTTTTTTGTCAACAACAAAATTAATATTATAGTGTACAATAAACCACACTAAGTAGATATACTTACTTGAGTGTGGTTTATTTTTGTAATTAAAATTACATTTATATTACAGTATCCGTGGTACTAGTTAAATTATGCTAATAGTATCAACAAATAAACATTGCTCTATCCGTGTTTGAAAACTAACTAAACATCGGTCTCGATTGCGCTCAATATCAAAGAGCTAATTCCAACGAGAAAATATAGTTTCAATTTTTCGTCGCTACCGCTTTAAGAAGGACTCTTTAACTTGTGCTTGCTGTAAGAGAATTTTCACCATCTTTAAATTGTGGATGGCGGCGGGCGTAATAGTATAGTCGTCAACTAATCCTTGTTCAGAAACTTCAAAGCTATCCTTTAAACAGCAATATCACAGGAGTTTGGTAGGATTATAACTGAGATTATCTAATGCACGGTGATTTCTGATGAGTTGACATACAGCCAGTGGGAGACTATCAATAATGGTGTAACGAGTTCTTTTTGAGTTTTGGTTGACTAAACCTTGTTGCAGATACTGCAATAATTGACCGCCCCGGATTGCAGAGGCGGTTAAACCACAAACATTCCGGGAGATTAAACCAGTCTAAGCTCTTTAAAAAGCGATAATAGCAGCATTCATTAGTCATGCCCAAATCCACCTGCCAATACAGCAGAGCTAAAAGATTGATATTTGATATCTTAGCTTATTGAGCGTTGCGAAGACAAAAAATCTTCTGCGGAACAAATTGCCGATATAATGGTTCAATAATATTCAGCCACCTAGCAATTGGGAGTTGTAATAAAGAACGTTGTTGGTTAGAATTAAGTTGGTTTGACATAGGATTCACTTCTTTAGTAATAGTTGACTAAAGTGTAGCCTAGCCAGGCTTTTTTATTCAAGTTTTATTAACTAGCACTACGGATAATTACTATTTTTATCAAGAAGTAATACAAAAAAATGCTGGCAATATTACTAAAATGTAGTAGATTATAAGGGGCTGTGACAAAATTTGTCGCAGCCCCTTATATCGGATTAAATTATGCTTATCAATTACTAACTTAGCAACTTAAGTATCAATTACAGTTACATTAATAAAATCAGTTTAGTAAAGATTGACTAAATAAACATATTTTAAAAATTGCCATGATTCACAAAATAGTTCAAATTCTTTAGATAAAAATATCATACTTAACTTTTTATTAAATGCAGATTACAAATTTAATATGAACAGATTCCAAAAACTTCAATGACAGTACATTAGTTGTGCAGTTTTAAAGATTGATTATTAATCAGTTTGACAACATCTAACACTCAATCGGCAATCACTTGTTTAAATATTTCTTATAAAAAATTATATCCCCCGGCACAAGTTGAGTTCCGCTTACACAATAATCCTTAGCATATGATGCAGTTATTAAAGCTGATACTAGGGAATTTAGTATCAACAACAATAATATTTTAACTGTTTCTGATTAGATAAAATCGCACCGACCTTCCATCATCCAAATTGCTGCAAGTATATCACGTCTGGACTATTGATCACATTTGATATTATGCGCGGAAATTAATTATTTCTACAAGACTAGAGGCACAAGTGCACGGCAAATTTTTGTTAAATTTATTATTTTATACTTAATCTTCTGCCTTTGCACTTATTAGTAGTTGCTTATTCCCATACTCAATTAGTCTATTTTACCGATAGAATTTAAGAACTCATATGGTAGAACCTCTAAAATTAATCTACATGATGCTTTAGGGCAGATTTTATTTCTTTATTAAATTTGTTGGGTTCTTCCCACTGTGGGAAATGTGCTGACTGCTCAAACCAAATAATTTTATTTGGACTTTTGATATTCATAGCGTACTTTGCAACTAGCTCTGATGAGACATGATGATCATGTCTTCCTTCACAAAAAATTATTGGAACTTTAAAGTCTAAATCTTTTTCAAAGTTAACTTCTGATAATTCATTCCAGAATAGATTAAAAGATTGTTTAGATCCTTGTAGACGGTGCACTAAATCTTTCAGTGAATAATCTTTTGAAAAAATGAAAGGAATAATGAGTTTTTTGTAATTTTTTGATCTATAAAGTGAACCGCCATTAGCTACAACTTGTTTTGTAAGAAATAAGCAAGCATTCATAGTGTTTTCGTCAGTTTCCAAATTTTTAATGTCTGTAGCTGACTTTGCTTGCTGATTTAAAAAGGCCTTTTGATATTTTATATTTTTACTCATGTTAACTACTTGACCAATCCCGATATACTGGGAAATTAGTTCAGGATAAATTTGAATAAAAAGAAGTCCTAAAAATGTTCCCCAGGAATGGCCCATCAAAATTAATTTATCTTGTTTCAGTCTATTAAGCAAATAAATAACAAATTGATGGATATCTTCTAAAATACTTAAAGTTGTTAATTTTTCATTTTTTGAAAATTTATAGTAAGATAAACCACTTCCTCTTTGTTCTAAATTTACAAAAACAAAAGATTTTTCTAATGGGGAATTAAACTTTTTAGTTAACGGGATGCAAGAATCCCCTGGCCCTCCATGTAAATACAAAATAATTGGTTTATTTTCTTGGTTTTTACTGATCGAAAAAAACAATTTAGTATTGTTGATTTCAACGCTTTCTATAATTGATGTACTCAATTTGGGCCACCTTATTAATAGTTCTGTAATGTATTTTAAAATAGGATATTATAAATTCCAACATGTTTAAAATTAAATGGAACAGCGGGAGAACATGTCAATAGATAAATTTTATTATAAAGGATAAAAAATTTATAAAATAACTTATTTCTCGGAAAAATTGGGATATTTTTTAGATGTCAAAGAGCTTCAAGTTCGAAACCCTTATAGTAATCTTAACCTATAGAGATACACTCAAAAATTTTATTTCTTCCTTTTAGAAGCACTATCAATACCTAATTGTTGACGATATTTAGCCACAGTCCTTCGGGCAATCTGAATGTGTTGTTCAGCTAATTGTGCAACAATTTTTTGGTCACTTAAAGGTTGATGGGGAGCTTCTTGAGCAATCAGTTGTTTGATTAAATTTTGAACTTGAGCTACCGACTTATCAGAAGTGGGGTTGCTACGTTTAGTAAAGAAATATTTTAATTCAAAAATACCAAAATCAGTTTGCAAATATTTACCATTAATGGTTCGGCTTACCGTAGAAATACTAATATCTAATTTATGTGCAACATCACGTAACAAAAGAGGCTTTAATACTTTAGTTTTCTGTAAAAAGAAATCCGCCTGTGCTTGCACAATACAGCGTCCAATCATGGCGATAGTTTCTAAACGACGATTCAAATTGCGCTGAAGGGCCTGATATTCTTGCTGCTTAAACTTAATATATGCTTGAACTTCTTGATCAGTACTCTGTTGAAGTTGATTGTAAGTTTCTTGAGCAAAAACAATCTGGGGATAACCATATTTGGTAATGTCAAGAGATAATTTACCCTGCTGATTTTTTACAATTAGCTCAGGAATAACATATCCATTAGAATCATAATCAGCAGTATACGGATATGGTGTTAATGTTTGAATTATTTCAAAAGCTGCTTGAATTTCTGCCACTTTAACATTAAGCTGATGGGCAATTTGATCCCAAGCATGATCTACTACTTTTGAAAAACATTCTTCTATCATACGTAAGGCTAAAGTAGTCTGCGGCGTTGCAGTTTTAAATTGCAGCTGTAATTTCAAGCATTCTTCTAAAGATTGGGCTCCTACCCCAGGCGGATCAAGATTATATAACAACTCTTTTGCATCTAACAACGTCACTTTATTTATCGGCAATTCTTGAAGTAATTCTGTATCAGACTTTAAAAGATAGCCATGTTCATCAAGCTGGTCAATTAGATATAAAACAACATCACGCAATGGTGTTGGTCGCATGGTAAGACGTGTTTGTTCTAACAGATAATCATAGAGAGTCTGATGTTCAACTGTATTGTTTTCTAAAGCCGTTGACATTTCTACTTCTTGCTTAGAAATGGTAGGGTTTACATCAAACAAGGGATTGGCCATACTTAAATCCTGCACATAATCAGTTAAATCTAAAAGATTAGTCTGCAACATTAAAATAGACTGCTTCATACTTTGCGTCAATATTAAGCTATGAAGTTGTTTTTGATTAATTTGATAACTTTGTTTCAGTGTCATAATTAAACCTCAACTAATTTACTCGCTAGATTTATTATAACGCTAGATTGAATGATGATTGTATTGAAAACACAAAATAAAGTTTTTAGTTTAATATCTATTTAAAAATAAGTAATAGTCAAAAATATTTGTAATATTAACTTACCCGTGGTGCTAGTAATAAAACTTAAATAAAAAAGCCTGACTAGGCTCATACTTTAGTCAATTACTACTAAAGAAGTGAAAACCACCATGTCAGGCCAATTAATTTTAAACGGCAATCTCCCTATTATAACTCCCAATTGCCAACGGAAGGAATATTATTGCATCCTTATATTAGCTATTTGTCCCGCGGAAGATACATTGCCGTCACAATGTTCGGCAAGGCTCAGTTTTAGCTTATACGATTACTCCAGCCACTATCTACGATTTAAAAATAGTGAAAACTATCTTACAGCAAGCCTATTGCGCACATGTTTTAGCGGATAAAAGAATTGAATTTTGGACTCCACAAAGTGAAAATATTTGCTAGTAAGCACAAGTTAATGAATGTTTCTTAAAGCAACAACGCCGAAAAATTGAAACTATTTTCCTCTGAAATAAGCTCTTTGATATTGAGCGCAATCGTTCATGATGTTTAGCTGATTTTCAAATTAGAATAGAGCAATGTTTGTTGATATTATTAACATAATTCAACTAGCACTATGAGTTTAATTTAAAATTATTGATAAATCCCAAGGATTTAAAACAAAAGTCTGACCAACTTCAACTTTTTTATTGCTAAATAAATCAACACCTTTTTTATTAGAAGTATAACTAATCCTTTGCTTTTTATTAGAGTAATTAAAATAGAAATCCAAATTTTTGTTTAGCTTGGAATTATATAACTTCTTATTTATTATTGGAAATATTTGTCTCTGTTTTATTGACCAAAGACCGAGATTTTTTAATATATATTCATAAAGTAGTGATAGTGTATCTCTATCTAAATATGATCCTACGTAAAAAACTTTGCCTTTACCATATTTATTTTCCGTTATAGCTGCATATTTACCCCAATATTGATGATCATATTTAGCTAATACTTTTGTATTAGTCGGTTCTAATAATCCAACCCAATCTTTAACAGGTCTATCTTTATTATTATATAAATCATTTTCACCAGCACTAGATATCTTGTTTATTTG
>NZ_SCHP01000040.1 GCF_013607485.1 Bombilactobacillus bombi | reverse complement strand
AACTAAAGTAATACAAGCAGTAATAAAGCTTGGTGTCACTATGATGGTTGTTAAAAAAGAGCTAAAAGTTGTCACTGCAAAGATAGCAATAACTATAGTATTTTTAGTATTAGCTTTTTTCTTAAAGAACATCTTTAAATAATTATAGATAATAATACTTTGCAATAGCGCTGCTAGGAGGGCTAAAAAACATAAAATAAATTTTTCGTTCATATAAGCTTAAATCCTCCTAATCTTGATATTTGTAAGCTAGCTGCGCGCAATAAACTTTTTGAGAATTTCTGGGCGGCGTGCTCCGGCTAGTGGCAGTATTTGACCATCATCTAACAGTAAGTTAGTTTTCTCAATTTTTTGCACATAATCAAGATTTACAATGGTGTTGCGGTAAGACTGATAAAAATTATCATTTTTCAATAAGAAGTGATAACGTTCTAAACGTCCGTGAGCCAGATAATCACCATCAGTAGTGATAAATTTTAATAATCGTTTATCGGAATCAAGCAAACTAATCGCCTTCAAATTCAAAGTCTTGAGCACTAAACTACTTTTATCTTTAAGAGAGCGAATCATAAATTCTTGGGCAGTTTGCTTTTTAATAGTTGCAATAATGCGGTCCAATACCTGCTCTAATTCAGAATATTGGACCGGCTTACGCAAAAAATATTCCGGATGAACCACAAAAGTGTCAAAAACGTAATTGGGAAATGCAGACATGAAGATTATTTTGATATTCTGTTGCTGCATGCGCAATTGCTGGGCTAATTGAATTCCGTTTTGCCTATTCCCCAACTGAATATCAATAAAATAAATCTGTGTCGGTGTACCTTTAACAGTTTCTAATAAGTAAGCATAATCGTCAACATGTTGACTTTTAATTTCAATATTATGATCAAAGGCATATTGTGCCAATTGTCTTTTAATTTTAAGATAATCATCGTGTTTATCCTCAATGATTCTGGTTAACAGCATATTTAACTCTCCATAACTAGTTCAAAATTATTTATTTACATTATAACGTCTTTACCAATTAGTATGAATTATAGAGTGATATTTTTATATCAATAATAAATAATTTTGCTGAATTTTAGCAAACTTCCTAATCACCTGAAAAAAACTTAGATAGTAGTTGGACGGCTTTTTATGATAAAACAATAACTAAAAAAATCTGACCCGGCTCGGCTCTAGTTATTTCTAACTAAAAAGCACAAACCCAATCAGACTACTAAAATTTAAGCATTCAATAATATTAATAATTAATTGCGCATATTCCTAAATTTTAACTGCACAATAATGTTCTAATTTTGGTCACTATTTAAACTCCTCCGGGCGCTGCTGAATTTGTTGGAAGTAATACAAGATAGCAGCACAAATTCGTTCACTAGCGTGACCATCACCATAAGGATTTTTGGCCTGAGCCATTTTTTGGTATTCCTGCTTGTCAGTCAACAACTGCTGCATTTGGGCTTTAACGTTATTATAATCAGTACCCACTAGCTTCAATGTGCCCGCACTAACACCTTCTGGACGTTCAGTAGTATCGCGCAAAACCAGCACCGGCTTACCTAAGGCCGGCGCTTCTTCTTGCACACCGCCGGAATCACTCATAATAAAATACGAGCGATCAATAAGATTATGAAAGTCTAAAACATCTAAAGGTTCAATCAAATGAATCCGTTCGTGGCCGCCTAAAATTTCTTGGGCAGTCTTTTGTACAATTGGATTCAAATGAACCGGGTAAATAATCTCCACATCATCATGTTCCGCCACAACATCACGCATGGCTTCAAAGACCTGACGCATGGGCTGGCCTTGATTTTCTCGCCGGTGCATAGTGACTAAGATGAGGCGCTTATTGGGATCAATTAAATCTAAGACTTCATGATGATAATCTGACTGCACAGTTTGATCCAAGGCATCAATAGCTGTATTTCCAGTGACAAAAATTTGCGTTTTCGGGTGGTGCTCCTGCAATAAATTAGCTTTGCTTTGCTGAGTAGGAGCAAAATATAAATCAGCCAAATTATCCGTCATTTGGCGGTTCATTTCTTCGGGCCAAGGGGAATATTTATTCCAAGTCCTTAAACCGGCTTCTACATGACCAATAGCAATTTGGTGGTAAAAGGCAGCTAACGCCGCTGAAAAAGTTGTGGTGGTATCGCCGTGTACCAAGACTATTTGGGGCTGCTCTTTTTCTAAGACCTGCTCCAAGTCTAAAATCACCGAACTAGTAATTCCACTTAAGGTTTGTCTTTTTTTCATAATATTTAAATCATAATCTGGCTGAATGTGAAAAATATCTAAAACGGAATCTAACATTTCTCGATGTTGAGCAGTCACCACGGTAGTAGTTATAAAATTGGCACTTTGTTTTTTTAATTCTAAAACTAAGGGCGCCATCTTAATAGCTTCCGGCCGGGTCCCAAAGATAGTCATTACTTTAATTTTTTGCATTTTTTATCTCCATTATAAAAAAATCCAGGGCAATCGACTTATTTTGTCCCGGGATTTATTTTGATGATCTCGATCGGAATCGAACCGATAACCTACTGCTTAGGAGGCAGTTGCTCTATCCAGTTGAGCCACGAGACCAAAACTACAGTTGAAGCCGTTGCAGTCTACTTTTATCTTGCCACGAAATCAACCGTCTGTAAAGCTCTTAATGATGTTTTCCCTTATTTTTTTGATAACGCCAGCGCTTTTTAGCGGCCGCTTTTTTAGGAGTGGTTTGAGCTTTTTGAGGTTGTGAACTGTAAGCCCCCGCTTCTAAATGATCCCCCTTTAAATGCACCTTAAGCGGATGAATAGCACTAGTCTTCATGAGTGCCTGCAACTGCCGCCAGTCATGCTGATTACCAAGTGTAATCACCTCTCCTTGTCGACCCATGCGACCAGTCCGACCGCTACGGTGAATATATTCAGTCAGATTATGCGGATTTTCCCAATTAATCACTGTTGTTAAATCAGGAATATCCATTCCACGCGCCGCCACATCAGTTGTTAGTAATAATGACGTCTGGTGCTGTCTAAAGGCATTGAGGGCATCTGCACGCCGCTTTTTAGGATCACTGGTATCTAATACGGTAAAATAAGTCTTGCGATAACGCATGTCAGCGGCCAAGCGGTGCAACTGCTTACTTGACTGGCAAAAGACCAAATTAGTCCGATTTTTACGGTGGGCCAGTCTTTGCAATAATTCCGGCTTTTGTTGACTATCGACCACCATAAAGTAATGGTGTAAACCGGCGCGAAAACGCTCATCTTGCGTTAAATCCACTCTAGCAAAATCTTGTCCGAACCACTTGGGTAATTCCGTAAAAATAGGTACCTTAGTCGCGGAAAAAAAGCCCAATTGAATGTGGCTAGGCAAGCGGTTCAACAAGCCCCTAATAACCTCTAAACGTTCACTTAAAAGTGCATCAGCTTCATCTACAATAAGTGTATCAATATGCTGCAATTTAAGCTTTTTATGCTCAATTAAGTCTTGAATACGCCCCAATGTTCCAACTACTACTTCCGGCTTTTGTTTGAGATGTTCCACTTGACGCTTCATGTTAGCTCCGCCAATGACCCCATAAATATTCACTTCCGGATTCAGCTGGCGCAAGACATCCCGCGTTTGAATTGCTAATTCTTGCGATGGTTCCAAAATTAGCTTTTGAATTCCGCCCTGAGGCTGCACTTGTTCTAACAGCGGCATTGCAAAAGCAAGAGTTTTACCCGAGCCAGTAGGCGCTAAGGCTAGAACTGATCGGCGGGATTGCAGAAATGGATATACTTGAGCTTGAATTGGAGTTAATTTTTGGAAATGCTGCTGCTGAAAATAATTTTGATAAACTGCTGGTATTTGCATTTAAACCTCACCTTGATCCGCGGCAAAGGAAATTTTTGCATCACCGCGAAGTTGTGTTAATAATTGATTGACTTGATCGGATAACTGCCATAACTTTTGAAAATGCAGCTGGTCCTGCTGGCTAATAATCTCAGCAAACACTTGAGTTTCTGCCAACATGGGGTTATGCTCAGCTGCTTGCAAGCGCCAATCATTATAATTATTCCAAATTTGGCGCACCGTACCGCCATCATTGAATGATAAAGTCTTTTTACCGCTGTAAATTTCGGAAGGTAAATTGGAATTGGTAATTTTTCCTACGAGCATTACTACATCAAACTGCTGATAATTCAAAATAATAGTGCCTTGACCATCAACACCTGTACGAATCATCTGCGGCAAGTACTGGGCAGCTTGCGGTTGTCCAAATAGACAAAATGCATCATAAAGTAAGTAAACACCCAAGTCCATCAACGCTCCGCCCGAATATTGCGGTGAAAAAATATTCGGCTCTTGGCCGTCTAAGACCAAGTCATAACGACTAGAATATTTACGATAAGTCAAAGTAGCCCCACTCACTGGCCCTAATTGTTGCAGCTGCTGCTTTAAAGTGGCAAATTCACTTTCATGAATATGGCGCGCAGCTTCTAATACGTAGATATGGGGATGTTGGTCTAATAACTCTTGAATTTTCAAAAATTCCGCCCGGGTAGAAACTAGCGGTTTTTCAACGATGACCTGCTTGTTGGCTTTGATAGCTTGACAGATGTGTTGAAAATGCAAGCTATTAGGAGAAGCAATATAGACCACATCAAAGCGTGTACTAGCAAAAAACTCATCTAAATCAGTTGTCACCACCGCTTCAGGCCTATTAACTTGGTCGCGGAGCTTTTGCCCGTGTTCCAGAGTACGGGAATATATTTCTGCCAGCTGAAATGTAGCAGTCTGCTGACTTGCTTCGAGAAATTGGCGCGTAATCCAATTAGTGCCGATAACGCCTAGTTTTAACATTTAATAACCTCCAGATTGTACATAATGTTGCCAGCGCGTTGAATTGCCCATAAAAACCGATAAATGATATAAATTATTAGTAGCCAAACTCGGAATTTGGCCTTGACGGCTGTATTCCCAAAAATCCACCATTTCCATGTGTAATGGCGGCTTTGAAGCTTGCAGCCAACTACTATTGGGTCTTTTATTAAAGAGACCCACCCAGATTGTGGGAGTTTGAATAATAACTTTACGCTGATAATAGTTTACCAATAAAGTTTGTAATTGTGTCACTGATTGCTTAATTTTTTTGGTAGTGGGACGAGGACGTTGATAGTCGTTAATTTGAATGACGATCGGTAAGGTGCCAATTTGGCGGCCAACACTAGTCTTAAAATTAGCAAATTGCGATTGCGGTGTCGAACTAAAGCTAAAATAGTGGTAAACCCCAAAAGGAATTTGTGCACCTTGCAAGCGCCAATAATTATCTAAAAAACTATCATCAAAATAATCAGCTCCTTGAGTAGCTTTGAGATAGACAAAATCAACGCCATGTTTTTGTAATAGCCGAAAATCCTGATAACCATCTTCTTGGCTCACACTGACTCCTAAAATCGGATATTCGTGGACATCCGGCCGCCCCATATTTTGCAGATGGCGCAGCCATAACAACCCTAAAAAGACACTAACAATCAAACTAGTAATCAAAATTAAAAAAACTTGCCGATGATTAATTGTTGCTGGTTGTGCATGTTGTAACTGATAATGTTTCATCTTCTTACTCCCAATGACTCAACTTTATTTTAAAGCAAATTGATTGGTTACGCAGCGAATAATGGGAAGATTATGAATTTATTAAACTTAAATTTTTACAAACACAAAAATAGTGCTAAGACGTGGAATGCGCCTCAACACCTTATAATAAAATATATACAAAATTGGGAAATTTCCGCTAGTCTTATTCGACTTTTTGAATCCAGCCTTCAGGTCCTTCAATGTCACCAAATTGAATTCCTGTAAGAAGATCATAGAGCTTACGCGTCACAGGTCCAACCTCGGTTTCACTATAAAAGACATGCATTTTACCGTTATGCTCCAAACCGCCGATTGGGGAGATAACTGCTGCTGTTCCACAAGCGCCAGCTTCTTTAAAGCGATCTAAGTCATCGATATAAACGTCGCCTTCTTCAGCTTCCATACCTAGTTCATTTTTAGCTAAATACAAAAGTGAATATTTAGTGATACTTGGCAAAATAGAAGGAGATTTTGGTGTAACAAATTTATTATCTTGAGTAATACCAAAGAAGTTTGCTGAACCAACTTCTTCAATCTTTTTATGATGAACAGGATCCAAATAAACACAATCAGAAAATCCACGCTTATGAGCTTGCTCACCTGGCATCAGACTAGCAGCATAGTTACCACCAACTTTACTTTGACCAGTACCCTTGTGGGCTGCACGGTCGTATTCTGAAGTAGTAAAGTTAGTTGGCGTCAAACCGCCCTTGAAGTAATTACCTACGGGCATTGCAAAAATTCTAAATAAGTATTCATCAGCTGGGTGTACCCCAATCACCCCACCAACGCCCATCATAATTGGTCGAATGTATAAGGTAGCTCCATTGCCATAAGGAGGGACAAAATCCGCGTTAGCCTTAACCACTTGCTTGACAGCATCAACAAACATATCCGTAGGCATCTTCGGCATTAATAAACGCTCACAGCTGCGCTGCATGCGGGCAGCATTTTGATCCGGTCTAAATAATTGAATATCACCATTTTTCGTACGATAGGCTTTCATACCTTCAAAATCAGATTGTCCATAATGCAAAACTGTTGAAGACTCACTAATATGAATATCACTATCCTCTACTAAACCTGCATCTTGCCACTTACCGTCACGCCAATAAGCCTGATAGCGATAAGGTAAATCCATATAGTCAAACCCCAGATCATTAAAATCTATGTCTTCCGCTTTAACTTTAGCCATATTATTCTCCTCCATATCTAATCTATTTTTAATGTATACAATACCATGAAACTGGCTAAAGTCAATAATTAATTTAAAAAATATTAATTAAAATGAGAATATTCTTAATGAGAACGTTGGAGGCCGTTTTTTTCTTGAATATGCGATTTGGTTAAATAATAAATTTGTAAGACATGATCATCAACCAATTGGTAAAAAATCTGTTTGCCTGCTCTTTGCCAGGTAACAAAGCGCTGTTGTTTTAACAAGCTTAATTGATGAGAAACACTGGACTGAGACAAATTCAGCTTTTGAGCAATTTCAGTTACAGTAATAGGTTGTTTAGCCAGCGCTAAAATTATCCGCATACGGGTGGGATCACTCATTGTTTTAAAAAAATCAATAATTGGCTGCAATTCCGCAACCGTTGGTATATCCAACTGTTCAAGGTGCTGTTCACTCATAAGGGTACTCCTTCAAATAGTCTCCTATAAGTGTAGCACATTTAAGTTTAGCGCTGCATAAACAGCAACCGTAACCCATTAAAAATCACCAACAAGGTGCTACCCTCATGCAAAACCACACCCCAAGCAATATTAGTTAACTGTAAAGCATTAAGCACTACTAATACTAGGACTACTATTAGAGATAAAATAATATTTTCAAAGACAACTTGATTCATTTTAGTGGATAAACGATGAGCAAAACTTAATTTTGAAAGGTCATTTTTCACTAATACTACGTCAGCCACATCAATTGCCACATCCGTACCTGATCCCATAGCAACTCCAATATTAGCATTAGCCAAAGCAGGCGCGTCATTGATGCCATCGCCAACCATGGCAACTGGCTGCTTTTGCTGAAGTTGCGCAATAACGTGAGCCTTTTGAGTTGGTAAAACATTAGTAATTGCCTGCTTAATACGTAAATTATGCGCTACTGCTTGCCCTGTGGCTGCAGAGTCGCCGGTAATCATAATAGTTTGAATCTGCTGCTGGTTAAAATAGTTAATTGCTTGTTGGGCTGACGGCTTAGGCAAATCCATAAATGCTAAAATTCCTATCACATGATAATCACAAGCAATATAAACCACTGTTTTACCTTGGCTGCTCCAGCGCTGACAGCGCTTCGCAAATGTACTAGGAACCTGCTTAAAGCTAGTTGGCTTACCAATTTGATAAAAATGCCCCGCATATTCCGCACTCAAACCTTGTCCAACTTGGTTGTGACAGGTTAAGTCGGTAATTTCAACCACTTGTTTAAAATGTTCCTTAACTGCCTGAGCTAAAGGATGATTACTCTGATTTTCCATGGTGACAATAACTGAAATGAGTTTTTCTTGATTTTTAGGAAATTCAAAATATTGATCAGTTACTTGCGGTTTTCCTCGGGTCAATGTCCCCGTCTTATCGAATGCAATCGTCTGTAAATGTGCTAAATTGGCTAAATAACTGCCTCCTTTAAAAAGTACTCCCTGCCTAGCTAAATTAGAAATTCCAGCCAAAGTTGCTGGTACAGCACTAGCAGCCAGCGCACAGGGTGAAGCAGCTACCAAAAAGCCCACCATTCGATAAAAACTAACGTCCAAACTCCAATGTGCTATCAGCGTTCCCACCACCAGCATGACGGGTAAAAGTCCTAAAACGATCTTGACATAAATCGGCGCTAATTTTTGAATGGTTGTTGCTGTTGGACTAGGAGAATCTTGGGCGGCCTGAACGAGATGAATAATTTGTGCAAAAACTGTAGCCTCACTATCTTTAGTCACTTGCATTTCAAAAGTGGAATTGCCATTAATCGTTCCGCCAAAAACCTCTGCCCCGACTTGTTTTTCTTGAGGGAGACTCTCACCGCTGATTGCTGCTTCATTGATAAGAGCTTGCCCCTTGGTAATACGACCATCAGTTGGAACTTGGGCGCCATTCAAAACTCTTAAAGTATCACCAATTTGTAAATCTTTTACTAAAACTGTTTGCCAATAACCATCAGCTGATAAACGTTGAGCCTGCACGGGTGCCATTTTCAAAAGTGCTGTGATTTCACTGCGACTTTTATTCTCAGCATATTCTTCTAAAAAATGTGCCCCCGCAAAAATTAAGATTAACAAAGCTGCCTCTTCAAAACTGCCAATAATCATTGCACCCACAGCGGCTAAAGCCATTAATAAGTGAATATTGGGTACAAATTGATGTTGGCGTTGGGACTGGTTAATTGTATCTCCTAAACCTTCGCCGAGCACATGATACCCCGCCCCAAGAACGGTAGTGGTAAAGAGTAAATTCTTAGTAATTGTCAAATGTGCAGGTACTAGTAATCCTAATAAAAAAATTATTAAGCCAATCAAGTATAACCCCATAGCCTTAGATAACTTCATTTTGCTCCCCACTTTCATTATTTAATTAATGCTCATATGTACAATCATTCATATGTATATCTAAAATATAAAGCAGCCGTAGCTGCTTGTCAAGAGGTGTCGTCTTAATCCTTTAACTATTAGTTATTTGGGCATTAATTTCATCCACTACCTGCCGGGCTTGAGTTTGAGGCAGACTCAAAACTAAACGTACAAAGGCTTCATTTTTTAATTGAATAACAATCGGTGTTTCTTTAGTCACAGCATTCCAAAAGGTGCGCTCCCCCTGCTGTACAAAAGTCCCAGCTAACTTATTGGGTAAGCCCAAACCTGGATTACGGACACCTTTTTTGTCTTTCCAAATTCCCCTATCAATTGTTGCCCCTAAAACATGTGCTAGTGGAAAAGTTAACTTTTGCTTTAATGACCAGATTTTGTCGAAACCACGGGGTATAACTATTAATTGTTGATCCTGAATATAAATACTAGTACTCATAATTATCATCTCTTTCTTGACTTATCAGTCAAAATTAACTCAAAAAAATTAAATTTCATTATTAGGAATTTGCGCGCGCTGCAACAAGCGTTGTCCCAAAAGTACCGCAACATCCACACTATCAACCTGCTGACTCCAATTAATAATTAATTGCCGTACGCTAGGATTTTG
>NZ_SCHP01000003.1 GCF_013607485.1 Bombilactobacillus bombi | reverse complement strand
AAGAATATTAGCTCATATTTATACGCTGATTTAGGTGCTGAACAAAAGACTGATCCCTTATTAACTAAAATGGTTGCGGATAATAAATTAGGTCTGAAATCTGGAGAAGGCTTTTTTGATTGGAAGATTGATTCAAATAAGCAAGTTGTTCAAAAGCGAGATCAGGCCTTATTAGAGTTATTAAAACAAGATCAAAACAGTAAAAAAGTTTGTCATTAATTTATTTTTATATATTGTTTTTAAATATATAACTGAACCATATTTTTCTGCGGCTTGGACTACTCCCCTTATTAATTGGACAGAGGATATTATTCCAGTACCGTTAGGTTAATTAAAAGACAAAAATATATTCGAGAACAAGAAGATCGATTACAAGATACAATTAGTAAAAGAGAGGACATTGATCCATTTTCAAATATTAAACTTCAAAATAATTAGAATGGACGCGATTGCTAGGTTTTTGTTGTGCCCCTTTGAGGGGCTTTTTGCTTCCCATATAGTGTTAATAAAAAAAACACCAGCTACGCTGGTGGATGGTTACTGAAGTGCAACAAAAAAGTTAGACAGTTTAGAGAAACTTAATAGTATAGCTGAATAAGACTTAGAACTCTGGAACTATCGTAACTTATTCCAGCTAATAAAGCAGGACCGATTAATTTTTGGTTTTGCTTTTTTGTTTGGTTCTATAGATGTTTTATCTAAGCTCAGGCAGTTAACCTTTGCTGTCGGTATTCAATCGGAGTTAAGCCGTTTTTGTTGAGAGAAATCCGCTCAATGTATTTTTGAACCATTTTTACCAATGCTGCTAGATCCACAATTGATTGTCGGTTAAGGCGTTCACGTTTCATTAAGCTAAAGAAACTTTCCATAGGCGCATTATCGTGGCAGTTGCCCTTGCGTGACATACTAGCTGTGAGACCCATTGCTTGGACCCGCTGCTGGTATAAGGCCGTTTGATATTGCCAGCCTTGGTCAGAATGAATAATTGGCGTCACGCCTGCGGGTAAATTATGTTGGAGCATGTCTAAGGTATCACTTAAATGTTGTTTATTAGCTGACTGAGAAACCACGGCGCCAATTACTTCTCGACTGGCTTCATCGAGCACGACTGAAATATAACCCCAATGTTGATTGGCCAAGCGGACTTGTGTGATATCGGTATGAAGAACGGTGTAAGGTTCGGTGGCCTGGAATTGCTGCTTTAAGAGATTGTCATTAACAGTGCCGAGCTGGCCTTTGTAAGAGTGATAATTACTGCTATGACGTGAGTAAACCATGACGGCTAAATCCAGTTCCCCCATCAATTTATTAATCGTCATCGGCGCACACTTAAAACCAGCTTTCAGGGCACATAAATGAATCCACCGATAACCATAGGTTTGCATACTAGCGTGAAAAGTCTGTTGAATAAAGGCTTTAAGTTGCCAATATTTATCAGGTTTCTGGTTCCGCTTTAAACGGTCATAAAAAGTAGATCGTGGTAAATTAACTAATTGCAGTAATGCGGCTAAAGGATATAAAGGCCGTAAGGAAGCGACAACTTGTGTCTTGGTTGCTGTGGTTTGTTCTTCAATACGGCCGTTAATTTTTTTAAGACATCACGCTCCATCTGTGTGTAATACAGTTCTTCTTCGAGACGAGCAATTTTTTGTTGAGAGTTTTCTGGTTCCCTTTTGGCAGCTGGCTGCTTGAGTTTTTGTGACTTACTAACTTTCTTGGACTTCATTTTTGAGGGCCTTCCTTTGGGGGGGACTCAATCCCGTAATTCCTTGTTGCTCATAAAGCAAATTCCACTTTTTAACTTGTGAAGAACTAATTCCAAAATGAGCTGCCACAGGTCAGAGACCTTGACCACTAGTTTGGTAGTATTCTACTACAGCTAATTTTTGTTCTAGGGAATAAACCCTTTTGGAATGTTTCACCCGCAGAGATTCCAGATCCTGAGACTTAAAACGCAATACCCACTCTCTAATTATTGATGGAGAAGAAATCTGGTATTTACTGGCTAAATCTTGATAAGATGTAGTGCTTGTCAGATATTCTTTGACAATTTTAATTTTTAATTCCAGAGAATATTTGGTCATAAAAAGTGCCTCACAATCGTTAGTATTTGTCTAACAATTATGAGGCACTTCATACACATAAAGAGTTTTTGTCCCAGCCACATACCCTATTAACGTATCACCAATTTTATAATTAATAATATAGAATTAATTTTAAGAGTGTTTAAATAATTATGTGTAAATACAATTTCTGAAGAGACTGTAAAAGGAAAGTCTATCCCTTTATGAATCAGCTTAATAAAGATATGATAGAGATACTAGTCAAAAACAGGATTTAAGTGAATTTTTCCGTCAACATCTAGAACAGGATATTAATTATATGCTTCAACATGAATTGGCCGCTTTTTTAGGTTATGAACATTACGTTCGGCAGGGTTTTAATTCCGGTAATTAGCATAATAACAGTTATCAACGTACCCACAACTTAGTATAGTTCTTTGAATTTAACCATTTCACGTGATCGTAACGGTAATTTTAGCAATCATACGTTATCAACTTATCAAAGCCAAACGGATCCAGTTAGAAATAATTAGCATTTATTAGTTTGTTTCAACTTTCCTAGTGTTATTTTGCCAGCATTATAGCTCTAATCTTAGTGAAACCTTTAATAAAAAGCTCAAGCAGCAAACCAAACGGCGGGAACAGTTTCCAAATGAAGAATCGTTAGAAAGAGTATTAGTGACCGTCATTTTAGATTATAATAACCGCTATAGTTTAAGATGAATTGTATAAAATATGGGGATTTAAAGTTGATTTTTATTTTTTGTTTAAATCTTATTATCATAATGTAATATCGAACTGTTAAAGTAGGGGATAGGCCTTTAGCCTATCCCCTACTTTTTTAATGTGTTGCCTCTTTTATAATTAATCATAAAAGTATTAATTTAATCTCTTGCCAACATTAGTTGTTACAACAGATCACAAAATCAGGATTGTTTTAACCGCTAAGTGATAGTTCCTTTTAACATAATACCAAACTTAGATTAAGCCATAGATGAATTAACTGTGTCTGAGTTACAAAAAAGTCAACTATTTGGAAACTGAAACAAACTTAAAAACCATTGAGCACAGTCTTTAAATCATCACTGGAAGAATTTATAGAGTATTTTAGCCCTAGTTAAAAGTATTATCGTTGATTGCAGAAAATAATTTTTAGAAAAGTTTAAAAAGATTAAAATCACAAAAACAACTGTTGGATATTTATTACAAATTGTTATTCTAAATAAATTTTCTTTAAATCTGCTATTTCTTGATCGGTAACTTTTAATTCAGTATAGAGATAATTCATCCAACTGCCAGCCTCTTTTTTGACTTCAGCATCTGCAGCTTTCAAATAATCTGCATTCACAGTGAGTAAAGCTTTTGCTGAATCATATATAACCTTATTATCAACAAAGGGGGCAATTTGTTCTTCAACAAAGTCTTGAGTAACTTCATTAGTTAAAAGGTAATCTTGAATAATAGTTTGCCGATCGACTCCTAAAGCGGTTAAGAAAAAGACAGCGCCCATGCCTGTGCGGTCTTTACCGGCAGTGCAGTGGAAAAGCAATGCTTGTTGGTCTTGATCATTGGCTAATAATTTATCGAAAAAAATCCGATAAGCCTTTTTGGCACTTTCTAGCTGAATGAGTTCACCGTAGGTATTACACATATTTTCATAACCATTATTAGGTATTTCATCCATGCCTTCAATTTTTTGTGCAGAAGCTGCTTCTTTTTCTTGTTCATCGAACTTAGACGATTGTGTTAAATCTACACCAAATACAGGATCAAAGATATATTCAGCTTTTTTAGGCAAGCGATCAGGAACTTTATATTGCTCATCAGCTGATCGAAAATCAATATCATATCTGACACCATAATCAGATAAGTATTGTAGGTCATGATCAGTGAGCTGGCCTAAGCTAGCAGAACGTATGACTTTATGATATTTGATCGTTTGTCCCGTAAGTGTTTGATAGCCACCTAATTCACGAAAATTTCTTCCCGCTTCTAAAGTTAAAAGACGTTTATTTTCCATATAAAAAATAACCTCCACTGCATATTTATTTTATTTTATCAAATATTTTCTAGAAAATAACTAATTTGTTTGATAGAGAAATATTGAAATTTTTGCATAATAGACGTATTCTAATAATAAATAGAGAGGGTGAAGCCAATGTTACAAGAGTATAAAAGAATATTAGCTCCAGTTGATGGATCAGATGAAGCTGAGATTGCTTTAAAAAAGGCGACCCAAATTGCGATTCGTAATCATGCTACTTTAGATGTGCTAGATGTCTTAGATACGCGTCAATTTGTTGGTGCTTATGGTGGAATGTTAACCAGTGATGTGATTTATCAAATCACTGAGGATACGCAAGATTATTTATCACGTTTACAAAAAGAAATTGTGAAGGCGGGACTACCTAAAGATCAAGTTAAAGTTCATATTCGTTTTGGTGATCCTAAAACAGTTATTGCAATGGACTTTTTAAAGGACTACCATAATGATTTGATTATTCTAGGATCAACAGGTTTAAATGCCGTTGAGCGTTTATTAGTAGGATCGGTCTCTTCATATGTTACTCGTACTGCACTTACAGATGTGATTGTGGTTCGAACGGATTTAGATAATAAGACGATTGTCAAAAGTAATCCTAAAAAGTAGTTATGAAAAGCAAGTGAGACTGCCCAGATTAAGTGGCAGTTTACTTGCTTTTTTATTACCATTTGGAGGCATTTATGGAAGAAATAAAACAGTTACCCACTAGAGCCGAAGTTCCCCCAGAATTAACCTGGGATTTAACGAAAGTTTTTGTCGACGATCAAGCTTTTGAGTCAACTTTAAAAAATGTCCAAAAGATTAACGAAAAAATTAAGACAGTCAAAGGCACTCTTGCGCAATCGGCTGAATCATTAAAAAGTGGCATTGATCGAGTTTTAGATTTATACCGGCAAATCGAAAAATTATATGTTTATGCAAGCATGAAAAGTGATCAGGATACAACCAATAATCACTATCAGGCTTATCAAGCACAAGTAGAAAGTTTACTGGCTCAAATTAATGCCAATACAGCTTTTTTAGAACCAGAAATTTTAGCAATTAAGCCAGAAATACTTCTGCAATGGCAAAAAGAACCTGTGCTGCAGAAATATCAGCATTTTTTGGATAATATAACTATCAACCGACAACATGTTTTAGATACAGCCAGCGAGGCTCTAATCTCTGCGGCGGGAGATATACTAAATACTGCAAGTAATGTTTTTAATGTTTTGGATAATTCTGATTTACAATTTCCAATTGTTAAAGATGAAAAAGGACAAAAATATCAGCTATCGGATGGTGTTTATAGCCGTTTATTAGAATCGCTCAGTCCCCAGGTGCGTCAAGAAGCCTTTAAGACACTCTATCAAGTTTATGGACAGTTTAAAAATACCTTTGCTGCCACTTTAGCTAGTGAAGTTAAAAAGAATAATTATCTAGCTCAAGTACATCATTATTCGAGCGCCCAAGAACGAGCTCTGTCATCAAGTCAAATCCCAATTAGTGTTTATGATAATTTGGTGACAGAAGTTAATGATCATTTGGACTTGTTGCAGCAATATGTAGCTTTAAGAAAACAGATTTTAAAATTGCCTGAGCTGCATATGTATGACTTGTATACCCCTTTAGTGGGTCAACCTCCTCTGACTTATACTTTTGAGGGTGCAAAAGAAGTAGCTCTAGCAGCTTTAGCGGTGTTAGGGAATGATTATAGCAGTCATGTCAAAGAAATTTTTAACAACCGTTATCTTGATGTCATGGAAAATCAAGGCAAAGTCTCTGGAGCTTATTCAGGCGGCTCATATGATACACCTCCTTATGAATTGTTAAACTGGCAGGATAATTTAGATAATCTTTATACTTTAGTTCACGAAACCGGCCATAGTGTGCATAGCTGGTATACACGGCACTATCAGCCTTATGTTTACGGCGATTATCCTATCTTTATTGCGGAGATTGCGTCGACAACTAATGAAAACTTGTTAACAGAGTATCTATTAAAAACCCAAACTGATCCTAAAGTCCGTGCTTATGTACTCAATTATTACTTAGATGGTTTTAAAGGTACTGTCTATCGGCAGACCCAATTTGCTCAATTTGAACATTATATTCATCAAGCTGCTGCAGAGGGAAAAGCCTTAACTGCGGAATTTATGTCAGCTTATTATGGAAAGTTAAATGCCCACTATTATGGTGATGAAGTAGTGAACGATCCAGAAATTGCCTGGGAGTGGACGCGCATTCCTCATTTTTATATGAATTATTACGTTTATCAATATGCTACAGGCTTTGCCGCGGCTTCTTACTTAAGCACGCAAATTATTCAGCAAAAGTCCCAAGCATGCAGCAATTATCTTCATTATTTACAAGCGGGTTCTTCAGCTTATCCTATTGAAATCATGCAACAAGCAGGAGTAGATATGACAAAGTCGGATTATCTGCGGTCTGCTTTTACCGTATTTAAGCAGCGGCTGGAAGAATTCACAGCGATTATGACTCAACTTGATTAAGGGTCTACAATTACAGATTAATTTACTAAAAGCAAGTTTAAATTTTAGTGGTGATTAATCTCGATTTAAGATAAGGAAGTAACGATATTGGCAGCTACAAAACCGCAACACATTGAAGTTATTGGTGGACAGGTTCATAATCTAAAAAATATTAATTTACAGATTCCCTTGAATAAGTTTGTAGCAATTTCGGGGCTTTCTGGTTCTGGTAAGAGTTCTTTAGCAATGGGAATTTTGTATGCTGAAGGCTCTAGACGTTATCTAGAAGCCTTATCAACTTATACTAGAAGGCGTATTAATCAATCTAAACGTTCGCAAGTGCAAGAGGTGCGTCACATCCCGGCAGCGATCGCTTTGCGGCAACGTCCCAGTGTGCCTTCAGAACGTTCAACTGTTGGATCAATTAGTGAAATTTTTAATGTGGTTCGGCTGATTTTTTCGCGTTTAGGCTCTCCGGTCTGTCCCAATGGTCATCGTTTAGCTCCTAATATAAAAATTGCTCAAGTCATGGATCTGACAGATTCACGAATGGGAATTTTAACTTGTCCAGTTTGTGGTGTTCAATTTGCAGCTAAGGCAGCTGAAGATTTTGCTTTTAATGGACAAGGGGCTTGTCCAACCTGCCATGGTACGGGTCAAGTCCGGCAGATTAATCCTGAGCGCTTAATTGGCGATGAGAACAAGAGTTTACAAGAAGGAGCCGTAGCTTCATGGCATTTACCAGGACGTAATTTTATGCCTAAGGTAGTGCAAACCCTAGGCGTACGTATTGATGTGCCTTATAAGGATCTAACTGATCATGAAAAAGATATTATACTTCATGGTGCTAAAAAACAATATCCTGTTGACCTGAACACCTCAACCGGGCGAGTTTTTCATATGGAAAAAGCTCTTTATGAAAATGCCTATGAGGCCATTTATGATACTGCCAAAAAAACATTGAGTGCGCGTGCTCAAAAGCAATTGAACCAGTTTTTTTATTTTTCTACTTGTCCTACTTGCCAGGGATCACGTTTGAATCCTCAATTATTAACACAACTCAGCGGTGGTTTAAACATTGCACAGGTTGCACAGTTATCTTTGGGTCAATTAACAGCTTGGTTGCAAAAAATTAATGCCGAATTGCCTTCTAATATGCACAAGTTAGCGCAAATTTTATTTGAAGATTTGAGCGATAATCTCCGCCCGCTTTTAGATTTGGGTCTAGATTATTTAACCTTAGAGCGCAGTGCTAATACCTTATCAACCGGCGAATTACAGCGGATTCAATTAGCTAAGACCTTACGTACCCAAACTACTGGTGTTCTTTATGTATTAGATGAACCATCAATTGGTTTGCATCCGGATAACGTTCACGGATTAATCAAAATATTACGCGGATTGATTGCTCAAGGGAATTCGCTAGTAGTTGTTGATCATGATGTTGATATTATTGCGGCCGCGGATTGGATTATTGAAATGGGGCCGGGATCAGGAGCTGCCGGCGGACAGGTGATTTGTCAAGGCAGCCCTCAAGATTTAGTGCATAATCCTGATTCTTTAATTGGTCCTTTTATTTCTGGAACGGCCACTATTTTAAATGCGTCAGATTTAAAGCCAGCATCTAACTTTACTATGACCAGTGTGACGGTAGATAATTATTTTAATTTAAAACATGTACACATTCAGCTGCCTGAGCAGCAAATTACTGCTGTTACGGGATATTCAGGAGCTGGGAAAACTAGTTTAATTTTAGATAGTTTGATTCCGGCACTTAAGAATTCTCGGCCGCCACGCCAGGTAGGTCAATTATCTACTAATTTAAAGCACGTTGTGAGTGTCGATGCAAGTCCGATTGGCAAAAATGCTCGTTCGACAGTGGCAACTTACACTAAAATTATGGATCACTTGCGGACAATTTTGGCGCAATTGCCTGCTGCCCAACAGCAACATTTAACACGAGCTAATTTTTCCTATAACAATAAGCAAGGCGCTTGTCCTAACTGTGGTGGGTTAGGGATGATTACACTGGATATTCAATATTTGCCTGATATGGAAGAAGTTTGTCCGGTTTGTCATGGGGATCGTTTTAATCCACAAATTCAACAAATTAAGTGGCACAATTATAGTATTGTGGATTTACTACAGTTATCGGTACAAGAAGCCTTGCCGGTGTTTGCTCAAGTGCCAGTTATCTTGCACCAATTAGAATTATTACAGCAAGTAGGTTTAGGTTATTTACATTTAGGGGAGAGTACGCCTAGTTTATCTGGCGGAGAAGCTCAACGTTTGAAATTGGTTAAGCATTTAAACAAGCAACAAGCACAGACCTTATTTGTCTTTGATGAGCCGTCAGTAGGGTTACATCCTCTAGATGTGCAAACTTTATTAAGAGTAATTAACCAGCTGAAATCTCAAGGAGCCACTGTGATTGTTATTACCCATGATTTAGATATTATGATTAATGCTGATTATTTAATTGATCTAGGTCCTAAAGGGGGCGCTGCCGGCGGGCAGGTGATGGCTAGCGGCCGGCCTTTAGAGCTTATTAAAAAGCCAACGAGTTTAACCTTACAGTATTTAGCAAAACACTATCATAAATATCAGCAAAACTAGATTTCTAATTAAATAGTTTTTTGAGGTAATGAGTTTCATTATTATTAATAAATTATTTTAGGACTTTACGTATAGAGTTGTTATTTTATAATAATAATTGATGTCTAAAATAATAAAGGAAAGATAATAATGAAAACAGAAAAAGAAAAATTTTTAGCTTTAGAACCTTATAATGTGATGGATCCTCAATTAGCTGGAGAAGAAACTAAAGCGCGGCGTCTCTGCAAAATTTTAAATGAACTAGATGATACTGCTGTTCAAGAAAAAGAACGGGTCATTAACCAATTATTTGGTTCTGTGGGCAAGAGCCCTTGGGTTCAGCCTAACTTTCGTTGTGATTTTGGTTATAACATTCATGTGGGGGATTATTTTATGTGCAACTACGACAATGTTATTTTGGATGTTGCGCCGGTAACAATTGGTAATCACTGCATGTTTGCTCCACATGTACAGATTTATTCTGCTTATCATCCCTTTGATCCTCAGGAGCGTGCAGAATTTACGGGGTTAGGTAAGCCAGTAACTATCGGTGATAATGTCTGGTTGGGCGGCAATACTGTGGTTTTGCCTGGAGTAACCTTGGGTAATAATGTTATTGTGGGGGCTAATTCTACGGTAACTAAATCATTTGGAAATAATTTGATAATTGCTGGTAATCCGGCGCGTATTATTAGAGAAAATCCGCCAAAGAAATAATTTCTCCTCTTCGTATGTGCTGGAAACTTGCGTGTGAAACAGTTATAATTTGCTAGTAAAGATTTTGAGGAGGCAATTCTTATGCGGGCACAAACAGTGAGTCAAATGGCCGACTGGCTGGAAGATCATGTACCAGAAATTGCAGCACGTAAATTAAAGCTTGATGTGCAAAAAATTGACGACTTAATTGATAGCTTGGAAATTTTAAGACATCCAGTTAAAGATTATTTAACTATGACAGAAGAGCAATATTATGAAAATGAATCTGATCATCATTTAACATTAAAACATGAACAAAACCAATTGCAGCAACTCCATGATCGGGTTTTGGTCAATCATGTGGACGGCAGTTTTACAAAAAGTGAACTGAATTTCACTTATAATCATGAACACCCTTATGCAGATGGTAAATATGATGTAACTAATGACTTGCATACAATTGAATATGCCTTAGAAGTCATTGGGGCAGTGGTAGCTAATACGATTATGGCTGATGTGCGGAATAACTTGTCGCGTGATGCGGTATTGTCAGTGGCTTTAGCTGCACATGCCGTGGAAAAGTGGCAAGATCAATAATTTATCAGTCCTTTTAGTTGCATTTTTGGTCAAGTTTCGCTAATATATCCCGGTGTTTGTTTGAGGAGGGATAGAATTATGGCTGTAACATATTTACGTAAAGTACAGATTAATGAATTAGCACAAGTTATTGAAATTATTGAAGAAGCTAAACAAGTTTTAAAGGGACGTGGGGTTGATCTCTGGCAGGATGGTTATCCAGATGAAAATATTCTACGTAGTGATATTGAACGGGGTATTGCGTATTTTTTGATTAAAGATGCTAAAATTGTGGGAGTGGCAGCCTTAGAAGATCAAGGTGAAGCCAGCTATGAACATATTGAAGATGGCCAATGGTCCAAGCAATCTCAAGCGCATTATGCAATTATTCATCGGGTGGCAATTGCTCAAGGTCATCAAGGCGAGGGTCTGTCTTCAATTTTTATTCAGCATTTATTGACAGTTTCCGCATCATTGAGCATTCATGATATCCGTATTGATACGCATTTTGATAATTTGGCTATGCAGCACGTAATTGAAAAGAATGGTTTTAATCATTGCGGCACTATTCGTGACGATCAAGGACGGCCTTTAGTAGCGTATCAACGATTTATTTAAAAAGTAGTTAAACTGCGGCTAAGGTAATTAATTTGCAGAAATAATAATTTAAGCAAATTAAATTTAGCGGCAGTTTTTTAGTTCAAAGAGGATGGCATAATGCAATTACTATCACGTTGGTGGCAGGGAATACAGTTTAAACTGATTCAACAATCTGGAGAATATGCTGTGCATTATCGGCGACAACCCTATACATTGCAAGTTAGTCCTCGGCGCCAAATTTTATGGCCCCAGCAGCTGGGGACGATTTATTATCGCCAGCAGTCGGGTAATTTTCAACCGGTTTTAATTAAACCTCGTTATTTTGTGCAGCAGTACTTACAATCAGTAGCGCAAGGTGTTCGTTCACTAACTGTAGATTCATCATTAACTTTTGGGATTATTACAGATACTCATATTAAATTTGCGGATAGTCCTAGCTATTATGGCTTTAATGGTCTGCAGCACATTGCAGAATTTTTGATGTTGCCCCAACTTTTACCGCTAGATTTTGTAGCACATTTAGGCGATGTGATTGATGGTAGTGATGATGCAATTACTGATCAGTATTTTTTAAAGCAGGTTAGCAATTATTTTGCTAAAAGTGCCTGTCCTTATTACCTTGTTAAGGGTAATCATGATGATAATGATAAGTACGATGAGCATACTGCCCTGAAAAAGCCATCTTTTTCTGCTAATACTTTTTCTAACTTACTATGGCAGCCTATGTATCAGCAGAGTTCTTTGACTGAAGACTATTCTGCCAGTGGTATTGGCTATTTTGATAAAGGTAATGTGCGCGTATTATTTATTAATACGACGGACGTGCCTTACTTACTAGATCAGCATGGACGCAAGCTTTATGATAGCAAATTAGTTTTAGCTGTAAGAAATCGACAGCTGCAAGATATTGTGCATATTTTGGAGCATTCAGCCAATAAAAGAATTCTTGTTTGTGGTCATGCTAATTTGATGACTGTAAAGGGACAAGATGGTTTACAGCATAATGGTAAGGCTGTTCATGATTTATTTAAGGCCTTTAACCTCGGCTTAAGTGGTCAGCTTATACGTCAGGATGCTGATTCCAATTTTTCTTTAAATGTGCGCTTTGATTTTCATCGCAACCAAACTGGCCGGATAGGGGCCTATTTATGCGGTCATCGGCATGTAGAAGACCAATTCAAGATTGATGATATTCAGTATGTTTTACTCAATGTTTCAGCTTTAATGGGACGCAAACATGGATTAACAACTAAGTATAACCGCGCTTGGGATCGCCATAAAGACGAAGTGAGTGAATTTGCTGGCTATATCATTAATTTTGATGAGCATACGGGCTGGCTACAGGTGTTTGGCTATGGCGCTGCTACGCCTTTAAGAAAGTTTAAGATATAGTAGAATTTATGGTTTTTGTTCCTCAGTGAACAAACATTTGTTATAATAAGCTTAAAATGACTAGACCATTGTAAAGGAACGTGAACTGTTATCGATAATCAAAAACATCCCCAATTTACTCCAGTTTTATTAGGCAGTGATATTAATGCGTACGGATTTGCACGGTCATTTTATGAATTTACTCAACAGCCAGTTCAAGCTTATGCAGAGGTGGCTTTGGCACCTACTAAATATTCCCATATTATTAATGTAAGCTTGCATGACGGCTTTAGTGAAGATCCTAACTTTATTGAAACTATGCGTAAAATTGCTCAAAAGTATGCTCAACATCCGGAACCAGTGATTTTATTAGCTATGGGTGATGGCTATGCGGAATTAATTGCTAAACACAAAGCAGAATTAGAACAAACTTTTGTTTGCCCTTATGTTGACTATGATTTGTTACGTCAGTTGAACAATAAAGAATCGTTTTATCAAATTTGTGATAAATATCAGTTGCCTCACCCGCAAACGCAGATTATTACGCGCCAGATGTATCAACAACAGGAGTCTATCCCTGTTCCTTTTGATTATCCGGTCGCCTTAAAACCGGCTAATAGTGTGGAATGGCTAGATATCCACTTTGAAGGGCGTAAAAAGGCTTTTACTATCCATTCTCAGGCGGAATTGCTCGATATCATTGGCAAAATATATGATCATGGTTATACGTCAGATTTAATTTTGCAGGAATTTATTCCTGGTGATGATTCGCATATGCGGGTGTTAAACGCTTATGTGGATCAGCACCACCACGTAAAGTTATTATGTTTGGGTCACCCCCTGCTGGAAGATCCTACTCCAGCTTCCATTGGTAACTATGTGGCAATTTTGCCGGAATACGATCAAAAACTGTATGATTTAATTCAGAAATTTTTGGAAGATATTGAATTCACTGGCTTTGCTAATTTTGATATGAAATTTGACGATCGGGATCAAGAATTTAAGTTATTTGAGATTAATTTGCGCCAAGGGCGGAGTAGTTTTTATGTTACCTTGAATGGCTATAATTTGGCGCAATATGTAGTAGATGACTATGTTACTGGCACGTTAGAAAACCAATCGACAGTTTATGGCAATAAAAATAAAGCCCAACATCAATTATGGCTGGGAGTTCCAGTTCATGTTTTTAAAAAGTACGCTTTAGAGAATCAAGCTAAAGAAGTAGCGCTTGAATTAATTCGTCAAGATCGTTATGGCACCACAGTTTTTTATAAGGGCGACTTGAATTTTAAGCGTTTGTTATTAATGAGTTATATGTTTTACCGTTATCGTGGTCGTTTTAAGCGTTATTTTGCTGAAAATAAGGGCCGTGATTTGAAATAGCCAAGGAGGCTAATTGATGAAACCAATTGAAGAATTAAAAAATTATCACGTTCAGAATGTCGATCTAAAAAATATATTAGTAGCTATTGATGTAGATGATTTCACTTCCTCAGATCAGGCTTTTGATTTTGCTTGTACGATTGCTCAAGCTGCCCAAGCACGCTTAGGAATTGTGACGGTAGTTGAAAGTCGTGATATCAATGTGTTTGAAAGCTTAACACCGGGAACTATGGAAGATAAGCGCTTAGAGGCTTCCCATGATCTCTTAACTTATGTGAAAAAGGCTCAAGAATTTGGAGTCCAAAATGTTAAACCGATTTTGACTGAAGGCACCCCTAATAAAGCTATTCTAGAAGAAGTAGTACCTGATTTTAAACCTGATTTAATTGTAGTAGGATCAGAAACCAAAAAAGTTTTGGGCAAAACTATTGGTTCACAAGCAGAAGGAATTATTGAAAAATCACCAGTAAGTGTTATTGTTGTGAGATAGTAACAATATAGAGGGCGAGGGAAATTAATTTTCTCTCGCTCTTATTTTGACCTTTTAAGAGTAATAGTAGTTTTATAAATTAATCTTTTTGAAGATTAAGCTGCGAATTAAATAACCATTTTTTGATCTGCTCAACAATTTGTTGAGGACTTAATTGATCTGTCTGGATTACCAAATCAGCTACACGCTCATAAGTAGGTGTGCGCTTTTCTTGTAAGCTTAACAAGCCTGAAGCGTCTAATTTATGTGCTAGTGGACGTGTAGTGTCATTTTGCAGCCGCTGTAAAGTTGTGGCTCCGGTAGTAGCCAGCCAAATTGTCGGCGCCGCATCAGCCTTTAATAAAGCAGCGTTAGTAGTTTTCATAGGTGTGCCACCACCGGTGGATAAAATTCCGGGCAAAGTCAGAACATGTCTTAAATATTGTTCTTCTAGCTGCCGAAAATAAGTTTCACCATGCTGAGCAAAGATTTGAGAAATCGTTTGGTGAGTTTGCCGAACAATAAAACTATCTAAGTCTGTATGCTTAGTAGTTAATTGCTGTGCTAATAGTTTTCCCACGGTCGTTTTACCACTAGCCATAAAGCCAATTAAAATCGCCTGCATTTTAATTCCTCCTTAAGATTTGATAACCTGATTGTTTTAAAAGCTTGGCTGCTTGAGCTTGCGTACTGGCGTCACTAAAAGTTAACTGCAAGACACCATCGATATCTTCACGAATTTCCAGTATATGAATGTTTACTAAATTAATCTGGGCTTGGGATAAGAGATGGGTAATTTGGGCAAGCGCTCCTACTTGATCAGGAATATTCAAAAATAAATCAAAGAAGTTAGGTAAGCTGCCGAGCTGCTCTGGGCCTAGATGGTCACGAGTAACTTTAGCTTTATTAAAAAAATCAGTAATTTGGGAAACGTCTTGTTGAGTTAAAGCTTTTTTGATATTTAATAATTCTTCAATATATGCCTGCAGCTGAACAATTAAAAGCGAACGATTAGTGCTTAAGATATCACTCCACATTTGGGGATCGGAGCTGGCAATTCTGGTAATGCTTTTAAAACCACCCGCTGCCAGTCGCAATCCTAAAGGATAATCGCTTAATGACTGTTGGGTTTGATTGACTAATGCTGCTGCAACAATATGTGGCAAATGACTAATTTGACCAACAATACGATCGTGCTGTTTGGGAGTTACGGTTAACCATTTAACGTGAGCTGCCTGAAGTAAGTCTTGAAGTTTGCTCACGGAACTTGCGGGTGCAATACTTGGTATTAAAAAGTAAAAAGCATTCTCAAATAAATCTGTTCGCCCTGCCGTCACTTTAGACTTATGTGAACCGGCCATTGGATGGCCGCCAATAAAAGTAATTCCTCGTTTTTGCAGGGGTTGAGCCGCTGCAATAACTGCTTGCTTAGTACTTCCCACATCGCTGATAAGAACATGGGGTTTAAGAGGCAGGTTTGCTAAAGTTTTTAAATCGGAAATAATCACTTGGGCGGGAGCCGCCAGAATAATTACGTCGGCTTGTAGGGCAGCAGCTGCAAAATTGGTGGCGATTTTATCGATAATCCCTCGCTGTTGAGCATAGTTTAAACTAGCAGAGTCAATATCATATCCAAGAATTTGGTAGTCAGGGTGGGCTTTTTTAATGACTAGTGCCAAAGAACTGCCAATTAAACCAAGGCCCTTTATTAAAATATTTTGCATAATCTCACTCCTCGATAATTAAACTGTGCAGATCTTGAAAAAATTTTGGATAAGAAATATTAACAGCACCAGAGTTTTTTAAGGTTAGCGGCTGATTTGCCTTTAAGGCTGCAATTGCTAACATCATGCTTATTCGATGATCGCCATGACTATCTAAATGGGGGTTATTGATAGTCCAATTTGGCTGTCCATAAATAATAAAGCCATCTGTTTTTTCGATAATTTTAATGCCGAATTTTCGCAGTTCACAGACAATAGTGGCGATACGATCAGTTTCTTTCACTCGTAATTCAGCAGCACCGCTAATTTCACTAGTTCCTTCTGCTGTAGCAGCCAAAAGGGCAATAAGCGGTAGTTCGTCAATAACACTTGGTATATCAGCGGCTGTGAGCTTGATTGGTTTTAAGGAAGCAGATTGAATTTCGAGAGTGCCATAATTTTCCGCCTTATTTTGAGAGCGGGTACTAATGTGAACTTTTCCGCCCATTTTTTTTAAGACTTTTAAAATTCCGGTGCGCGTAGAATTTAATCCGACATCAATTAGTTTAATCCGCGAATGGGGAATGATAGTGGCGGCAGTAATGAAAAAGGCCGCCGAAGAGATATCACCAGGGATAGTTAAGTCTTGTCCCAGTAACTTTGGTTGGGGATTCACGGTGATGGTATAGTGATTTGGACTGGTGGTAATTACCCCGCCAAATTGTCGTAGTAAACGTTCAGTATGATCGCGGGTAGGTAAATGTTCAATAATAGTACTGGGGGTATCTGCTTGCAAAGCGGCTAAAATAAGAGCGCTTTTGACCTGGGCACTAGCAATTGGCATTTGATAAGAAAGAGACTTTAAGGGCTGTCCTACAATTATCAAGGGTAAATGACCACTTGTTAATTGAATTTGGGCACCCATTTTTTGTAAAGGCTGCTGCACGCGCTGCATGGGTCTTTGGCTTAAAGAAGAATCACCTATTAAAGTTGCTGTCAAATGTTGACCGGATAAAAGCCCGGTTAATAGTCGAGTTGTCGTGCCTGAATTACCCATGTTTAGGTTTTGATGAGGAGACTGCAAGCCTTGTAATCCTCTTCCATGAATGGTTACAGTTTGCTCATTTATGCTAATAGGAATTCCCAATGCTTGTAATGCTTTGAGAGTTGACAAGCAGTCTTGACTTAATAAAAAATTATGCAGATGTGTGATGCCTGTACTGATTGCTCCTAAAATTAAACCGCGATGAGAAATACTTTTATCGCCGGGAACTTTCAGGGTGCCGCGTAAACCTTGTTGAGCTTGTGGTAATAATTTCATTTGTAATCACCTAGTTGATTTGATATAAGCACCAGACCATTGAGGGCTGGAGTTGTTTAATAATATGCTCCTGAGAACTTAATGTGACAATCTTTAAATTAGTAAGCACAAAAGCAGCCTGATCGTGACAATATGCTTGATAAGCACGATATTTACTGGGATAAGTTTGAATAACGATATTATGGACAATCCGGCTTAATAATTGGGCGGTTGCGGCGTGAGTATATCCAATACGATTATTAGCATCTTGTCGTTGAATGACAACTAAGGGGTCTAATTGAGTTATAAAACTAGTCACTAAAGTCATTTGTTCTAATAACGCATAATGGATATCTCCCCAACTAGCCTTTAAAATATTGGATTTAAAAGCAGCAGGTATTAATAAATAATCTTTTGAATATTGTTTTAGGTGCGTTAGTAAGTTCTCGAAGCTGTTATGTCCGCAAATTATAGCTTGATTACGGCAGTAATGTTGATTGTAAAACTTAGCCGCTGTATAGCTATCAGTTACTTGTGGTCCTAAAGTATGAATCCGCATAATTAACTCCTAATAATTTTGCAGTTCTTGACGATAAGCAGCTATGTTTTCTTGAAGACGTGTAATATTACTTGACTCAAAAGTTTCGGTGATAATTTTAGCTAATTCGATGGCCACAACTTTTTCGACAACAATAGAAGCGGGAACGATTGCGGTGGTATCGGATCGTTCCACTTGAGCTTTTTGAACCACTTTGGTATTGATATCTGCACTTTGTAATGGCTTATAGAGGGTAGGAATGGGCTTCATAGCGGCTTTGATAACAATAGGCATACCATTAGTCATGCCGCCTTCAAAACCGCCGAGATGATTAGATAATCGTGTCCAGCCAGTGGGAGCCTGCCAATCAATGGCATCCATAACTTGACTGCCATAATTACTAGCAGCGCTAAAGCCATCACCGATTTCTACCCCCTTGATAGCATTAATGCCCATGACCGCACCGGCTAAACGTGCATCAAACTTAGTATCCCAACTTGTATAACTGCCTAATCCTGCTGGGACATTTTCAGCTATTACCTTAATGACGCCACCTAAAGTGTCACCATTCTTTTTAGTTTGAAGGATTAATTCATGAATCGCTTCTACGTCGGTAGTGTCGAGAATGCGTAAATCGTTTTGTTGAATAAGTTGGATTATTTGCGCTACTGATAATGCTGGCTGTTCTTTAACTTGCACATTGCCAATTTGTTGGACGTAACCAACCAACTGGATATCTAATTGTGCTAGCAATTGTTCACAGATAGCACCAATAGCGACCCGCATTGCAGTTTCACGGGCTGAGGAACGTTCTAAAACGTTGCGCAGATCACGATGACCATACTTCATACCACCAACTAAATCAGCATGCCCTGGTCGCGGGCGGGTTATTTTGCGTAAGGTGTTGGTATTGTTGACTGAACTGATAGGGTCCATAATTTGGGACCAATGTTGATGATCACGATTTTGAATGGTTAAAGCTAAAGGACTACCTAAAGTTACTCCATGACGTAATCCACCGGTAAATTGGATAGTATCATGTTCAATCTGTTGGCGGCTGCCCCGCCCAAAGCCGCCTTGGCGGTCGGCTAAAGCAGCATTAATTTTGGAAATATCTAAGTGCAGTCCCGCGGGAATACCAGTTATAATGCCGCTTAATTGGGGGCCGTGGGATTCACCAGCAGTTACATAGTTAATCATGTTGATTCTCCTTAGATAATTTTTCTTGATAGGAACGTGAATTAGTCATTATCGTTTGATAAATTGCTTGCAGATAAGGTATATGCTCACTTTGAGCAGTTTTTTGAGCGACTGTTTTCAAAACATTACTTTCTCGTTGCTTATCTAAAATTGGTAGCTGTTGGTTAAGCTTGAGATCACTAATGGTGGTAACAATTTTAAAACGTCGATTTAATAAGCGAATAATTCGTTGATCAATCTTGTTGATTTGCTGACGCTGATTGGATAAAGACTTTGGTGTGCGTAAAGCCCAGCAGGCTAAGCTAACCAATATTAAGCCGGCTAAACCCACGAAAATATCAAAGCGCATTGCTTGAGCGATACTAGTTTGTGATAACCAGCCAGTAATGATGGGAATTGAAAAGGAAGCTAAACTGCCAAAGGTAAAGTAGATGCCAGTAATCCGCCCCTTAATCTGCGGATAAAGTTGGATAAATTGATTTAATCCGACCTGCATAATGCCACCAGCGGCGCTAAAGCCGAAGATCACTGCGGCCGCCATAGAGACAAGCGCCCACGGACTGTAGCAAACAGTACATAAAGCTAACAGGGCTAAGATATTGAGGGTAATAAGCAGGCGGCTTTCAGAAATATTATGACGTAATAAAATAAAAATAATAATGACGCCACTAATAGAGCCGATGCTGTATAAAGATAATAACCAGTGAGCTAAAACAGCATTAAAACCAAAGGTACGGCTAACAAATAGGCTAATCCATTGGGTATATAAAATCATTACCGCCATTGAAGTGTAGCCATATCCAGCCAAACAGATAGCTGCAATAATCTTTTTAGCAGGGCTTAGCTGCTGAGACTCTATGGTAGACTGCTGTGACTGTTGATTGCGCGGCGGAAATTGTTGCCGGTTTAAAAGAATAAAGTTTAAAACCAATAATCCGGCAGCCATTAAAAATGACCATCCATACCAAAGTTTTTGAGCATCTAAATTCGCAATTAAAAGCGGTAATAAAAATTCGCCGGCCGACATGAAAGCTTTTAATAAGACATTCGCTGCTCCTTGAGTATCGCCCATTTCAATAAAAGTAGTATAAGTACCTGCATCCAGTGCAGAGTTAGCTACTCCTGCCAGAATTGCTAAAAAGTAAGCAACTTTAATGTCAGTAACAAAGGCCATGCCCACAAAAAAGATAAAGTAACTAATCATACCCAAATTAACAAAAATTTTGCGTCCCCAATGATCGGATAAATTACCGAGAATAAAGTATGCCAGTAAGCGCCCAATGCCTACGCCGGAAATTACATAAGACACAGTGGCTAAGGGTGCTTGCCAGTGGTGACTTAATGACTGCATATTTTGGGTTAAAATAATCAGACCAATACCATGAATGAAGTAGTTTAAGTAAAGACTTAAAGACAATGTTTTTTTATGCATAAACTTTCTCCTTCTAAAATTATATAAAAAAAACCAGCTAGAGTATAATAATCTAGCTGGACTTAATTTACTATTATAAGGCCTTCAGCTAGATTAATGGTGTCTAGCTGGTCAGGACAAAATGACTTCACTTAGACACGAACAAGGATTGATGTCCGCGTCTAAGTATAACGACACGGACACTACCTAAAATAAGCAAAGCCAAAATAATAATTTTTGCTGGATAAGCAGTTTTCCATGATAAAATTCCTTTCGGTTAATTTACTAATATTAAAACATTATCATTTGAATAAGTCAATATTAATTTTATTTAATATTAAGAATCTAATTTAAATATCAGTTGATTTGATAGATAAAGTGAAGATATCTGCCAACTTAAAAAAGTAGGATTGTCCGCAAAAAGATTAAATAATGGTAAAATATGAGAAATGTAATAATGAGGAGGAAGCTTATGCAGCAAAGAATAAGAAAAGTTATCGGCGGCTTGGGTGATACTACGCAAGGAGCTGACGCTAGCTATCAAGATAATTTATATTTAGCAGTAAATGGCCAATGGTTAAAAACTGCCAAAATTCCGGCCGACAAGTCACGTACAGGGGGATTCTCTGATTTATCTTTAGAAATTGAAAAACAATTAATGCAAGATTTTGCAGATTTTGCAGCGCAGAAAAAAGCACCTGATAATGAGTTAATGGTGCAAGCAGTGAAGTTTTATCAAGTGGCAGCCGATTTTGATCGGCGTAATCAAGAAGGCTTTACTCCTGCGCAAACTGATTATGACAAAATCAAGGCTGTAACTGATTTTAAACAATGGTTAGCTCAACTGCCACAGTGGCTGCAAACGGGACTGCCTTTGCCGTTTGCTATCGGAATTGATGCTGATATGAAAGATACTAGTAAAAATGTGGTATATGTAGCAGCACCTGGCTTAATTTTGCCGGATACTAGTTATTATCAGGATAATCCGAGTGGCGAACAACTTTTAAAAATTTATCAGCAGACAGCTATCCAGCTGCTTCAAAAAATTGGCGAAACACCTGAAGCAGCCCAAACCTTGGTTCAACAAGCTTTAGCGTTTGATCGTTCTTTAGTGGACTATGTCAAGAGTGCCGAAGAACAAGCTGATTATGTTAAAATGTACAATCCTCAGTCAATGGCAGAATTTTCAAAGCAGGGTCAGGATTTGGATTTTGCAGCCTTAATTAATCAAGCAGTAGCAGCCGAAGTTCCACAAGTTATCGTTACTGAACCGCGCTTTTATCAAAATTTTGCTAAAATTGTCAACGCTCAGACTTTTGCTAACTTAAAGGGCTGGACTTTAGTACAATACGTTTTTGGTATCAGTGCATTTTTAAGCCAAGAATTTCGTGAAATTGCTGGTCATTATAATTTGGCTTTAAGCGGCAGTCAGGAATTATCGGCGCCGCTTAAACAAGCCTACAATTTGACTAGCTCCACCTTTAGTGAAGTTATCGGCAAATACTACGGTGAAAAATATTTTGGCCAAAATGCTAAAAATGATGTTGAACAAATGATCCACAAAATGATTAATATCTATCAACAGCGTATCAAAAATAATACCTGGTTAAGCACACCTACTAAGCAAAAGGCCATTGTTAAATTAGATAAAATGGTTTTGAAGATTGGGTATCCGGACAAAGTCAACCAACTGTATCACCAATTTAAAGTTGATCAGAGTCAATCTTTGTTGACAAATGTCCAAGCCATTCAGCGGTTAGTTTTGGCAGATAACTTTGCTAAATATTACCGCCCCGTAGATCGGACCGAATGGGCTATGCCAGGGCATTTAGTCAATGCTTGCTATGATCCTTCCCGCAATGATATTACTTTTCCTGCTGCCATTTTACAGGAACCATTTTATAGTCTAGAACAGTCATCTAGTGCCAATTATGGGGGAATTGGAGCAGTAATTGCTCATGAAATTTCGCATGGATTTGATAATAATGGTGCACAGTTTGATGAATTTGGCAATATGAATAATTGGTGGACGGAAGATGATTATGCAACCTTTAAGAAATTGACTCAGGCTATGATTGCAGAATTTGATGGAATTGAATTTGCTGGTGGAAAAGTCAATGGTAAATTAGTAGTTAGCGAAAATGTGGCCGATGCTGGGGGCTTGAGCTGCGCTTTAGAAGCTGCAAAGGCTCAGGATCAAGTAGATTTAAAAGAATTCTTTATTAATTGGGCACGCATTTGGCGGACTAAATCAACTCAACAGTTAATGGAAATGTTTTTAAATATTGATGTCCATGCGCCAGCACCGTTGCGGGCAAATGTTCAAGCTCAAAATATGGATGATTTTTACACAACATTTCAGATTACTGAAAAAGATGGCATGTGGTTGGATCCTGAAAAACGCGTTAATATTTGGTAATTTAAATTGTATATTGCTATCCAAAACAAAAGTGACCGTATAAAATTAAATACGGTCACTTTTATATATTATAAAAAGTTTTCTGTTTATTATTAAGAAAGCGTTATCAAAAGGAGAATTGTATGTTATCACCAAATTTTTTATGGGGCGCATCCTTATCTGCTCATCAAACTGAAGGAGCTGCCAATGAAGATGGCAAATCACCTTCGGTGCAAGATACCCGTTTACGTAATCCGCAAATTGCTGATTTTACGGTGGCAATAGATCATTATCATCGTTATTTAGAAGATATTAAATTATTAGGACAATTACACATTAAAGCTTTACGTATCTCGTTGCCTTGGACGCGCATTATTCCCGATGGCCGTGGTGCCACTAATCAGTTAGCTATTCAGCATTATCACCGGGTATTTGCTGCACTGAATGAACAAGGCATTGAGCCAATGGTGACTACTTATCATTTTGATTTGCCGCAAATCTTGCAGGATCAAGGTGGCTGGACCAAGCGTCAAACTGTTGCCGATTATGAACATTATGTACGGACTTTATTTCAAGAATTTGGTTCTGAGGTTCATTATTGGTTAACTATTAATGAACCCAATGTCATGCTCTTAGCTGATCAGAAGATTTTAGGCTTTACTTATACTCATCAAGAGCGTTATCAAGCTTTTTATAATTTGATGATTGCTGAAAAAAAAGCTTTTAAGGCCTGCCATGAATTATGCCCTGATGCCAAAATTGGACCAGTACCTAATATTTCTTATGTTTATCCCGGCAGCGCTAACCCCCAAGATGTGCGGGCAGCAGAGTATTTTAATGCTGTCCGCAACTGGGCATACTTGGATTTTAGTGTCCACGGCATCATTAATCCCCTGTTTCAAAATTATTTGCACCAAACAGGAATCAATTTACCAATACAGCCTTCAGATCGAGCATTGATGCAGACTGCCTTGCCTGATTTTATCGGTATGAATTATTACACCAGCGTTACTGTAGAATATCCGCAAAAGGGCAAAAATCGCACTAACGGCGTTAGTGACCAGCAGTCTGAAGATGTATATGAACAAGGATTTTATAAAGGATTGACTAACCCGTATTTATCTAAGAATGAATTTAATTGGACAGTTGATCCGTTAGGTTTGCAAACTACTTTAGAAGTAGTAAATGACCGTTATCATTTACCTATTTATGTTACAGAAAATGGCCTAGGTGCGTACGATGAATTAACTGCTGATCGGCAAATTCATGATGATTATCGGATTAAGTACTTACAAGAGCACCTATCCAGTATTCAAAAAGCTGTTGCTTGTGGTGTGGATGTGCGGGGTTATTTGCCTTGGTCGGCGTTGGATTTAGTCAGCGTTCATGAAGGTATGAAAAAGCGCTACGGGTTAATTTATGTTGATCGAAGCGAGCAAGATTTAAAGACTTTAGCCCGTTATCCCAAAGATAGTTTTTATTGGTACCAACAGGTTATTAAGAGAAATGGAGTGAGTTAAATGCAAAAGTTATTTGATTTTTTGAATCACTATTTATTGCCACCATTAAATAAGGTCGCTAACACTAAAGTAGTTCGGAGTATTATGAATGCCAGTTTGGCTGCCGTGCCGTTTACCATTGTGGCTTCTATCTTTTTGATTTTAAACAATTTACCGCAAATCTTTCCCTTTGCAGCACATTTCTTTCAGCAGACAATTCTTAAGTTTAGTGCCTTTTATATGCTAGGTAATACGATGGCATTGGGATCTTTGGCTCTGTATTATTCTTTATCTGTTGGTTATTATTATATTGAAGAATATCGACGCAGCGGCGAAAAAGAATTAAATTCTTTTACTGGTGCTTTATTATCGATGTTTGCATTTTTACTGACAATTCCAGCGATTTCTTGGAATCATGGCAGCGCCCAAGCCTTGAATAAAACTTTAGCGCCTAATAACTATTTAGTTGGCGGTGTGAGTCTGGTTAATGGGTGGCTACAGCGCTTTGGCGGTGTGGGTATTTTTATTTCTATTATTACCGGTATAATTGCTGTTCAACTGTATCGGTTATGTGTGCGAAAAAATATCACCATTAAAATGCCAGCCGGAGTGCCTGAAGGAGTAAGCCGTTCTTTTGCATCTTTAATTCCGGCAATTTTAGTAAGTTTTGTTATGATTTTTTTGAATATTATTTTGGGATTAATGCATACTGATTTGCACAGTTTATTATCTGCACCTTTCGGTTTTGTAAAGAACTTAACAGGCTCTTGGCTAGGGATGATTGTCATCTTACTTTTAATTCACTTATTATGGGTGGTAGGCGTCCACGGCACAGCTATTATTAAAAACAGTTTTGTTAATCCAATTTTGTTAGTAGCCTTAAGCGAAAATGTTAATGGTGCGCATAATGTGTTTGCGGGTGATTTTATTAATATGTGGGTTTTTATTGGTGGAGCAGGTGGAACTTTGGGACTCGTCTTATTGATGCTTTTTGTTTCTAAATCAGACCAATTAAAAACTCTCGGTAAAACTGCCATTTTACCAGCTATTTTTAACATTAATGAACCTGTTATTTTTGGAGCACCTATTGTCTATAATCCTTACTTGATTTTGCCATTTATCATTAATCCGATGGTTTTGGCATCTGTAGCTTATTTTGCGATTAAATTACATTTAATTAGTTATGTAACCAGCGCAATTGCATGGATTTTGCCAGTTGGCATGGGTGCTTGGCTAGGTACTAGCGGTAATTTAGGCGCTGTTTTGGTTGCTTTCTTGAATTTATTCTTATCGATACTGATTTATTATCCATTTTTTAAATTATATGATCATAAGCTATACCAAGAAGAACAACTTCCAAAAAAATAACGGGGTCTTGTTATGAAGTTTTACTACATTAAATCATCAGTTGGGCTTCTTATAAATGGCAATAAAAATTTCGTACTATTTTATTAAAACAGATCAACAAGGATCAGGGCTAATGACGTTCTTGAAGCTTTTTCTAATTGGCTGTATTTATCTAACAATTAGAAAATAATTTAGTCTTGATCTTTTTATATTGTCTTATTTTGGTGCAGCAGTAGAGTTACGAATTTTCATAGTGGGATGATGAGTAATGGAATTGAAATTTTCACCTTTAATTAAGGCAATAATTCCTTGACCAGCTTCTTTGCCTATCTGGTGTGTTTCATATGTCATAGTGGTTAGACTGGGAGTGAAGTAATGGGCGGTATCGTAATCATCAAATCCGGTAACTGAAATATCTTCAGGCACTTGATAATTTGATTTTTTTAATTTAGCAACTATACGGATAGCTAATTGATCATGATAACAAACAATCGCAGTGGGTTTTTGCGAATTATTTAAATAAACATCGATTTTATGACTAATGGTTTCAAAATGATCATGGGAACTATACATAATGATATTACTATAAGAAATATCGATATTCTGCTCTTGATACGCTTTAATAAATCCTTGCATTCGATGAACTCCTTGTAAATCATCAACTTGAAATATTCCAAGAATTTTCTGGTGGCCTAAATCTAATAAATACTTAGTTAATTCTTTTTCTGATTCTTCATCGGTGTTTTGAATTACAGGGAAATCCAATCCCGGATAACAAGCGTTTAAAAATAATATTGGAATTTTATTATGTTTGATAATTCGATAAAGATCTAAATTGGGATTAGGACGAGCGCTTTCGCTAGGTTCAACTATTAGTCCTGCTACCTGAGAATCAAGCATATTGATTAAACGTGCCCGTTCTTTTTGAGGATTATTGTGGGTATTTGTGACTAATAGAGAATATCCTAATGGTGCAATAATAGAATCAATATGAGAAATGATTTTTGGAAAAATATAATCAGCTATATGAGTACAAATTAAGCCGATAGTTTTACTGTTAGAGTTGTATATCCATTTTTTATTCCAGTCTTGAACGAACATACCACTGCCTTGAATACGATAAATAAGTTTTTCATCTTCTAACTTTTCCAAAGCCTTTCTAATTGCATACCTGGATACGCCAAATTTTTTAATTAGTTGTGCTTCCGTGGGCAATTTTTTATTAGCTGCTAATTTACCATTGGTGATTAATTGTTTGAGAGTAGCTCTGACAGTTAAATAATCATTTTTCATGAGAAAACCTCGCCGATTGATTCGAATTAATTTACTTATTTAGCTTAATTATAGCATGATTTATGTTATCAATTAGATATTTTTTTAATTATAAAAAACAAATATTTATTTTATTTTGGAAAATTCTTGATATATCAAATAATATATTTAAATATATTAATTCGAATCAATTTTTTTGATATTGATTTATCTAAATCTATTAGCTACAATGTATTTGTTGATTGAAAACGCTATTTTAATTAATTAATTAATAATGAAGGAGGATAAATTTTGGCTTCAGAAGAGAAAAAGATACCGAGTGGTTTTATATATTTTTTTGGATCCTTTGGTGGCATCTTATTTGGATATGATATTGGGGTTATGACAGGTGCTTTGCCATTTTTGAAACATGATTGGAATTTAACTAATGCAACAATTATTGGTGCTATTACTTCAGCGGTTATGTTTGGTGCTATTTTTGGAGGCGCTTTAGCTGGACAATTATCAGACAAGTTTGGCCGTCGAAAAATGATTCTAGTTTCCTCTTTGATTTTTGCTGTGGGTTCAATTCTTTCAATGATTTCCCCCCATAACGGACAATATTATCTAATTGGTGTTAGAATTTTGTTAGGATTAGCAGTTGGTGCTGCTTCAGCGTTAGTTCCGGCTTATATGTCAGAAATGGCACCTACAAGGATGCGTGGACGATTATCAGGACTAAATCAAACAATGATTTGTTCGGGAATGCTTTTATCCTATATTATGGACTATGTTTTAAAAGGATTGCCAGAAGCTTGGGCTTGGCGCTTAATGTTAGGATTAGCAGCAGTTCCAGCAGTAATTTTATATTTTGGCGTAGTAAAATTGCCAGAATCACCAAGATTTTTGATTAAGAATAATCAATTGCCAGAAGCACGTAAAGTATTATCTTATATTCGTGATAGTGAAGCTGAGATTAATTCTGAAATTAAGGATATCCAAAATGCTTCAGCACAAGAAGAACAGGCTGATCAAAGTGCTACTTGGTCTACATTATTTAGTGGTAAGTATCGTTATTTAGTAATTGCTGGGGTCGGGGTAGCAGCTTTTCAACAATTCCAAGGTGCAAACGCAATCTTTTACTACATACCATTGATTGTAGAAAAAGCTACTGGTAAAGCTGCCAGCTCAGCATTATTATGGCCGATTGTTCAAGGTGTCATTTTAGTAGCAGGTTCCTTGTTATTTATGTGGATTGCAGATAAGTTTAACCGTAAAACTTTACTGACAATTGGTGGCAGTGTGATGGCTTTGTCGTTCTTATTACCGGCAATTATTCATTTGGTAATGCCTCATACTAATCCATTTATGATTATTGTTTTCTTATGTATTTATGTTGCTTTTTATTCAGTTACCTGGGCTCCTTTAACTTGGGTATTAGTTGGAGAAATCTTTCCTTTAGCGATTAGAGGTAGAGCATCTGGTTTGGCTTCATCCTTTAATTGGATAGGTTCTTGGGCTGTTGGTTTGTTGTTCCCAATTATGACAGCTTCAATGCCCCAAGATGCAGTGTTCGCTATTTTTGGTGTTATTTGTATTCTAGGTGCTCTGTTTGTTCATTTCTTCGTACCTGAAACTAGAGGCCGCTCTTTGGAAGAAATTGAAGAAGCAGGTGTTAAAAAAGCTTAATTAATAATAAAGAGGTACTTATAAATGGATATTAAACAAATATCTCAATTAATAGAATCAGGACAAACAGCTTTAGGAATTGAATTAGGTTCTACACAAATAAAAGCTGTTTTAATTACTAATGATACTCATCCCATTGCAGAAGGCAGTTTTGTCTGGGAAAACCGTTATGAAAACAACATTTGGACTTATTCTTTGGAAGATGTTTGGCAAGGGATTCAAGCCAGCTATCAACAATTAAGCGCTAATGTTCAAAGCCAATATCATGTTAACTTACAAAAGATTGGCGCCATCGGGGTTAGTGCTATGATGCATGGGTATTTGGCCTTTGATGATGCGGGGCAGCAGTTAGTTCCATTTAGGACTTGGCGTAACAACATTACACAAGATGCCGCTGATAAATTAACTCAATTGTTTGATTTTAATATACCGTTACGTTGGAGTATTGCACATTTATATCATGCAATTTTGCAAAAAGAACCCCACGTTTCCCAGATAGCATTTATAACTACTTTGGCTGGGTATGTACATTGGCAGTTGTCTGGTGAAAAAGTTATTGGTGTTGGCGATGCTTCTGGAATGTTTCCTATTGATGTAAATGATCAATTTAATCCTCATATGATTCAGCAATTTAATGAGTTACCAGAAGTGCAAAACTATTCCTGGCAGTTAGCTGATATTTTGCCGCAAATTAAATTAGCTGGACAGGTAGCGGGGCATTTAACTGCTTCGGGAGCTAAGTTGTTAGACCCTACGGGAGTACTTCAAAGTGGCAGTGTTATGGCCGCACCAGAAGGCGACGCGGGTACAGGAATGATTAGTACTAATAGTGTCCGTTTGAAAACTGGTAATATCTCTGTTGGTACATCAGCCTTTTCGATGGTTGTTTTGGATAAGCCTTTAAAACAAGTTCATCGTGATATTGATTTAGTTACGACACCCGATGGCTTGCCTGTAGCCATGGTGCACATTAACAATTGTTCTTCAGATATTAATGCATGGGCAAATCTGTTCCAAGAGTTTGCAGGCCGTTTAGGAATTAACTTATCAGCTAATAAGTTGTATGAAACCTTGTTTTTAGATGCAGCTAAAAGTGAACCGAATGCTGGTGGATTAATTAATTATAGTTATTTATCCGGTGAAAATATCACTGATATTAAGGCTGGTCGTCCATTATTTGTACGTACCCCCGAAAGTAAATTTACTTTAGCTAATTTTATGTTGGCGCAGCTTTATTCAGCCTTTGCACCATTAAAGATAGGGATGGATATTTTAACCAAAGAAGAGGGTATTCACCCCGGAGTAATGATTGCTCAAGGTGGACTTTTCAAAACGCCTGTAATGGCTCAACAAATTTTGGCTAACGCTTTAAATATTCCGATCGCAGTCATGAATAATGCTAGTGTCGGCGGGCCATGGGGTATGGCAGTTTTAGCACAATATACAGCTTCAGGAGCTCAAGAAAGTTTGCCGGATTATTTAGACACTAAAGTGTTTGCAAGTTCAGAAACCATGACTTTAAGTCCAGAGCCAGCAGGTGTTCATGGGTACGAAGAATATATTCAACGTTATCAAACTGCTTTGCCAATAGAAGCTCAAGCAGCTATTTTACAAGATAAATAATTTGATATTTTACAAGATAAATAATTTAAGGAGGTGAGACAGGTTGTTAGAACAGTTAAAACAAAAAGTATATGAAGCTAATATGCAATTACCTCAATTAGATTTAGTCACCTTTACTTGGGGCAATGTTTCCGGTATTGATCGGGAAAAAGGTTTATTTGTTATTAAGCCATCAGGTGTGGCTTATGAAGATTTAAAACCTGAAGATATGGTAGTTGTTAATCTGCAAGGAGAAGTAGTAGAAGGAGAGATGAATCCTTCCAGTGATACTCCAACACATACCGTGTTATACAATGCTTTTCCTAATATTGGTGGCATCGTGCATACGCACTCGCCTTGGGCAGTATCTTTTGCGGCAGCAGGGATAGATATTCCAGCCTTAAATACTACCCATGCCGATACGTTCTACACAGCTGTACCAGCAGCAAGAGCCTTAACCAAAGAGGAAATTGAAGCAGACTATGAAGGTAATACCGGTCAAGCCATTGTGGAAGCCTTCAAAGAACGTGGCTTAGACTACGAAGCTACACCAGCAGCATTAGTCAGCCAACACGGACCATTTGCCTGGGGAGATACAGCAGCCAAGGCGGTATATAATGCCAAGGTATTAGAAGTAGTAGCAGAAGAAGATTATCATTCTTTACAGTTAACTCGGCAAAACATTGAATTACCACAATATTTATTAGATAAACATTATTACCGTAAGCACGGCAAGAATGCTTACTACGGGCAAAACAATGCCCAATCCAAAAACCATGCACCACACAAATAAAAAAGGGAGTGTTTATTATGTTACAAGTACCTGATTATGAATTTTGGTTTGCTGCAGGAAGTCAACATCTTTACGGTGAAGAAACTTTAAAGAGCGTTGCTAAAGATGCTAAAGAAATGGTTGCTGGCTTAAATGCTAGTGGCAAACTGCCTTATAAGATTGTCTTTAAAGAAGTTTTGACAACTGCTGATGAAATTACTAAATTCATGAAAGATGCCAATTATAATGACAAAGTAGCTGGTGTTATTACATGGATGCATACTTTTTCACCAGCTAAAAACTGGATCCGCGGTACTAAGTTATTACAAAAACCGCTCTTACACTTTGCAACTCAATATTTAGATCATATTCCTTATGACACAATTGATTTTGATTACATGAACTTAAATCAAAGTGCTCATGGTGATCGTGAGTATGGTTATATCAACGCACGTTTACAAAAACATAATAAAGTTATTTATGGTCACTGGAATGACAGCTCAGTACAACAAGAAATTGCTGACTGGGAAGATGTTGCTGTTGCTTATGAAGAATCCTTCAATTTGAAAGTTGCACGTTTTGGTGACAATATGCGTAATGTTGCCGTTACCGAAGGTGACAAGATTCAAGCACAAATTCAAATGGGCTGGACAGTTGATTACTTTGGTGTTGGAGACTTAGTTGCAGAAATGAAACAAGTCAGTGATGCTGATGTTGAAAAAGAATACAACAAGTTGAAAGATGAATATGAATTTGTTGTTGGTGATAATGATTCTGCTAGCTTTGAACATGCTGTACGTTATCAATTAAAGCAATACATTGCTATGACACGTTTCTTTGAACGCGGTGGCTATAGTGCCTTTACTACTAACTTTGAAGATTTGTGGGGCTTAGAAGAATTACAAGGCTTGGCTGCCCAATTATTAATGCGTGATGGTTATGGCTTTGCTGGCGAAGGTGATTGGAAGACTGCAGCTTTGCTACGGGTCTTTAAGATTATGACACATAACAAACAAACTGCCTTTATGGAAGATTACACCTTAGACTTACGCTCTGGCCACGAAGCTATTTTAGGCTCACATATGCTTGAAGTTGACCCATCAATTGCCTCAACTAAGCCACGGGTTGAAGTTCATCCATTAGATATTGGTGGTAAAGATGATCCTGCTCGTTTGGTATTTACTGGTTCTGAAGGTGATGCAATTGATGTTACTATGGCTGACTTCAGAGATGGCTTTAAATTGATTAGTTATGAAGTAGATGCTCATAAACCTGAAAAAGAAACTCCACATTTACCTGTTGCTAAACAGATGTGGACACCAAAAGCAGGTTTGAAGAATGGTGCTACTCAATGGATCCAAAATGGTGGTGGACATCATACAGTATTTTCATTTGCAGCTAAAACTCAACAAGTTGAAGATTTAGCTACTTTATATGGTATTAAGTTAGTCAATATTAAATAACTTGCTAATATAAAAAGTCTTCCTGATATATAATATTGGGAAGACTTTTTAATATGGGGACCATATCTATGAAAAAAATTGATGGACATTTACATTTAGTACGTGCAGTTGCTGGGTTAAATGGTAAAGGACGTATGACACCCTTAGGCAACGGTCAAACCATTTGGGATGATGGTACTTTAATTAAACTTATTCCTGATGGCTGGGGTGATGATAATTTTTTGGCTGAGTCAGCTTTAAAAGTAATGGCAGATAATGGCATAGATAAAGCAGTTTTACTTCAGGGAAGTTTAAATGGATACCAAAATTATTATTCTTATCAAACCGTTAAGAAATATCCTGACAAATTTATTGCAGCTTTTTCAGTTGATCCCTTTGCTGATAATGCAATGCAGATCGTTAAACGTCATGTAGAAGACCTAGGTTTTCGTGCAATTAAGTTTGAAATTAGTCAAGGTGGTGGCTTGCATGGTTATCATCAGCCATTTAGACTAGACACAACACCAGAATTAGGGAAGATATTTCATTTTATTGCTGATTATCCAGGATTTGTAGTTACCGTTGATTATGGTGATTACACACAATTTAGTTATGAGCCTGAAGCTATTGCCAATTTAGCTCAGCGTTATCCAAAACTGGATTTTGTAGTTTGTCATTTATCATTTCCTAATGCTGATCACTTGGATCGATTAGAAAATGCTTTGCAGCAATGGCAGCCATTTGCTAATATTTATACTGAATTATCAGCAATTCAAGATATTGAAGGGGAAACAGAATTTCCATTTCCACGTTGTCAAAAAGATGTAACCTTGGCTAAAAAAGTTTTAGGTGCTAAACGAATTTTTTGGGGCACTGATTCACCGTGGTCATCAACTTTCAATTCTTATCACGATTTGTCAACTTGGTTAGAAGCTACTGACATCTTTACTGAATCTGAATTAGAAGATGTTATGTATAATAATGCTGAACGGATTTATTTTAAGCCGCAAAATGTTCAAGCAATGCGTGATAGTGAAGATGCTGTTTTTAAAAATAATTAAAAAGCAAGGAGTTAAAAGACATTCCGTCCTCAACTCCTTGCTTTTTTAGCGGTGTTAATTTTAGATTACTTATAAAGACGTGTATTAATGAATTCCATAAATGCCAGTGCAATTAATCCCACTCCTAGTAAACGGAAAAAAATCCGCAACATGTCAAAAGGATTAAAGACTAGTGCAATACCCAGGAGAATCAATAAGATGGAATATAAATAATCCAACCATGGAGTTACATTAATATATTTGCGATTAACACGTGCGTTAAAAAACTGGTTAACACCATTGATTAATAAGACAATACCTAAAATAACCGGTAAAAGTGGTAATAAAATGTGGGCAATCGGGAAAATTAAAATTGCCATAATAATTGAAATTACAGCCGTAGCATATGGTCCGGTATTATCACTGTGGGTTTTAGCTAATAACCAGCCATCATGTAAAGCAATCAATGCTAAACCTACTAAATAAGCAGCAATTAGATATAAGATGACATCCAGACTTTTGTCAGGATTAAGAATCATTACACTACCTGTGAGTACTAAAAAAAGAATCCGCAGCCAACGATACCAGTGAAATTGGCGTGAATATTGTTTCATAATTAGCCACCATCATTAAGATTTAAAGAACCCTTTAATCATAAGCCTGAATAATTGCTAAAGCAATTGAAATTTACTTTGGGAAAGGCGTGAGCGTTGGATTTTACCGCTGCCAGTACGCGGAAATTGCTTGATAAGTCTAAATTCTACCGGTACTTGATAATGGGCCAAGTGCTGGCGACCAAAACTTCTTAGTTCAGAAGCTGATAGGGATTGCTTACTAGTTAAATAGGCGATAGGAACAGCGCCAAATTGTGGGTCGGCTTTATGACTAACCACAATCTCATCAATACCTGGATATTGCGCGTAGACATTTTCAATTTCATTAGGATAAATATTTTCTCCCCCTGAAACAAACATCTCATCTAAACGTCCTTGCACATATAAAAAACCTTCGGCATCTAAATAACCTACATCGCCACTTCGATACCAGCCATCGGTTGTAAATTTTTGCTGGTATAAAGGCTGTTGGCGCCAATAACCTACAGCTAAAGTTGGCGATTTAATTTGAATTTCGCCGCTGTGGTGGGTGCCTGCAATGCGAATTTGATTGCTAAACAGGGCTTGTCCGCAAGAGCCGATTTTTCTCCGGGCATCTTGGGGCTTTAAAACGACCACGTTAGAACAAGTTTCGGTCATACCATAAGATTGAATGGTAGGGATATGTCGTTTTTGGCATATTTTTAGGGTCGGCAGATCAATTGGGCTTCCACCTAAAAACATAATTCGAAAATGATTATTATAGGCTTGAGCTGTTTGATTTTGGTCGAGTAGGCGTTTTAACATCGTGGGGACTACTGAAATAATAGTAACTGGTTCATGGATTAAAAGTTGATTAATGCGTTCGGGGAGAAATTTGGGCTCTAAATAAATCCTAATGCCATAAATTAAAGAACGTAAGAGAATCGAAAATCCAGATATATGAAAAATTGGCACTACACACAGCCAACTATCTGTGGCTGTGATTTGAAAATTGAGAAAAGTATTGATTGCGGAGTGCCAATGATTGCCATAAGTTTGAAGAACACCCTTGGGGCGCCCAGTAGTGCCTGAAGTATACATTAAACTGGCAACATCACTTAGCTCCATGGCAGCAGGTGAATATGGCCGAGCAGGAGATTGTTTAAGAATTTGATTAGTAATAAGCGGGATATTGTGAATCTTCATAATGACACTAGTTTCTAAAGCAGGATCTACCAGGCAGGCTTTTAATTGGGCATTATTAGCCTGATATTGTAATTCCTCTTGAGAAAGACGAGTATTTAAAAAGACTATAACTGCTCCCACTTGTTGGAGTGCTAAGATATTATAATAAGTGTCTAGGCTATTAAGGCCAAAAATTCCAATGTGCTGGTGAGCTTGAACGCCCCATCCTATTAGATGTTGCGCGCGTTGTTGCGCTTGTGCCAATACTTGAGCAAAAGTATAGCTTTGTCCTTGATAAGTTAAAGCAATTTTAGTAGGGGAAAGTTGCGCCCGTTTATTTAGCCAATTTTCCATATATTAGGACTCTTTTCTGCATAATTAAGGAAATTTTGGAAATTTATCAAAATCAGGTTTTCTTTTTTGCAGATAGGCATCGCGGCCTTCTTTAGCTTCTGGTGACTCGTAAAAGAGCATGGTTGAATCCCCAGCTATTTGCTGTAAGCCTGCTAGACCATCTGTATCAGCGTTCATAGCGGCTTTAATAAAGCGTAAAGCGGTCGGTGATTTTTGGAGGATTTCATGGCACCAAGCCAAAGTTTCTTTTTCTACATCTGCGAGAGGAACAACTTTATTCACCCAACCCATTTGATAAGCTTCTTGAGCAGTGTAAGGATGACATAAAAACCACACTTCTTTAGCTCGTTTATGACCAATAACGCGTGCTAGATAAGCAGAGCCATAACCGGCATCAAAGCTGCCGACTTTCGGGCCCGTCTGCATAAATTTGGCATTATCAGCAGCAATAGTTAAGTCACATACGAGCTGTAAAATATTACCGCCACCTACAGACCAGCCGCGCACCATTGCGATTACAGGTTTAGGAATAATGCGGATTAAATGCTGCAAATCCAAAACATTTAAGCGGGCAATATGGTCTTTACCGACATAACCGCCGTCGCCGCGTACGTTTTGATCACCACCAGAGCAAAAAGCTAAATCGCCTTGACCGGTTAAAATAATGACGCCAATGCTGCTGTCATCGCGACAATAATTAAATGCTTCAATCATTTCTTGAATAGTATCAGGAGTAAAAGCATTGCGTACCTGAGGGCGATTGATTGTAATTTTAGCAATATGATTTTGACGTTCAAATAAAATTTCACTATAAGTTTTAATAGTTTGCCATTGTGCCATAATAATTCTCCTTTTGAGGTAATAATATGAATTTAATAGATTATCTAAATATTAAAACAATTATCCAAACTCCGCAAAAAGTAGTCTTGCAGATTCCAGTTTCTGACCACATATTACAGCCTTATGGCCTAGTTCATGGTGGTATTAATGCCGTTTTAGCTGAAACAGCTGCCAGTATGGGAGCTAATTTAAACATTGCTGCCACTCAGGTAGCTATTGGGACTAATATCAATACTACCCATTTGCGGCCTGTAAAAACCGGTCTATTAAAAGTGCAGGCTACCCCGATTAAATTAGGACATACACTGCAGGTGTGGCAAGCTGTAACTTATCAGACCCAGCTGAATTATCCCACTAGTTATAGTAACATTACTTTAATGATTCAAAACAGCAAATGACTTTTTGATTTGTCAGCTCTAATATTTCACAAAGTTATATTTAAAGAAGTATTTATTGTCGATATTATCTAGATATTACTTTCTACTTTAGTTTGTGATTTTTTCGTGGTAAAGTAATAGTGATAATTAAGATTACGAGGCGGGGATGAGAATTTTATGACAAAAATTAATGCAGCAGATAAAATGGTTCAAGTAATGGAAGCTTGGGGCATTGATAATGTATACGGTTTGCCCGGGGATTCGGTTGATACAACAATTGAAGCTTTATATCGTGAACGTCAAAAAATTAAATTTACGCAAGTGCGTCATGAAGAGGTGGCAGCCTTAGCTGCGGCTGCTCATAGTAAATTGACTGGGCGGGTGAGCGTTTGCTTATCTATTGGCGGACCAGGAGCGATCCACTTACTTAATGGTTTGTATGATGCCAAAATGGATCACGCGCCTGTGGTTGCAATTTTGGGACAAGTACAATCACATTTATTGAATAGCGGTTTCTTCCAAGAAGTTAATACGCCAACTTTATTTGAAGATGTTGCAGTATATAATAAATTAGTCACTAATCCAGCTACTTTACCGAATGTGATGGATGAGGCAATTCGGATGGCCTATACTTATCAAGGAGTATCGGTATTAACAATTCCCGATGATATTCCTGACCATAAAATTGCTGATACTTTTGTATCTACAGCTGGTCAATTTCAACTAGAACAGCCTCAAGCTCAAATTAAGGATGTTGATCAAGCTTTAGCAATGATTAAAAAAGCTAAAAATCCGGTAGTGTTACTGGGTAAGGGTGCTGAAGATGCGAAAGCAGAGGCAAAAGAGTTTGTTGAGCGCTACTCACTGCCCTTTATTCAAACTATGCCTGCTAAGGGGACAATCGCAGATGACCATCCTAATGCTTTGGGACAGATTGGTAAATTAGGTACAAAACCAGCTTATGAAGCGATGTTTAATGCTGATTTATTAATCTTAATTGGCACAGATTATCCTTATGCTCCATATATCAATCATAAAATTCCAGCAATTCAAATTGATGCGAATGCTAGTCATATTGGTCATCGCCATAATATTGATTTGGCGATTGTTGCTGATTCTAAATCAGCTTTAACCTTGTTAAATGCTCGTGGTGAAGTGATAACCCAGCGGCCATTTTTAGAAGCCTGCCAACAAAACATGCGGATTTGGCGTTCATGGATGAGTGATGTCCAGACTAAGCAACACACGGGCGTATTGCCTTCTAAGCTATTTTCTACAATGAGTGCTATGGCGCCGGAAGATGTTGTGTGGTCGATTGACGTAGGAACGGCAACTTCTTTTGGAGCCCGCTTTATTGATGCGCAGCCTACACAAAAATATACTATTTCAGCTTGGCTTGGTACCATGGGTTGTGCTCTACCAGGAGCCATTGCTGCCAAGAGAGCTTGGCCTAATCGCACAGTTTATGCAATCTGTGGTGATGGTGCTTTTGCAATGGTAATGCAGGATTTTGTTACAGCCGTTAAGTATGATTTGCCGATGGTATTAGTTGTTTTAAATAATCAAATGTTGGCCTTTATTGAGTATGAACAGCAATCTGCTGGCCAGCAAAATTATGGTATTGATTTGGCGGATATTGATTATGCCAAATTTGCCGAAGCCTGTGGTGGAATTGGCGTTAATGTTACAACGGATGCAGAATTTAAAGCTGCTATGGAACAATATCAAAATCCTACAAAACCAGTTTTAATTAATGCTGCAGTGTATGATGAAGCACCTCTGCCAGGCAAAATTGTCATGGATGAAGCTAAGGGCTACATGAAATTTGGTTTTGAATACTTCAAAGATAAGTTTCAAATTCCAAAGATGCCGCCATTAAAAGAAATCATGCGGCAATTCTTGTAAAATCTTATAAAGAAGTGGAGATAAATATTGTCCCTGCTTCTTTTTGTCTGGAATAAAAACACCCCCAAATCATTGGCTACTGAATAATGATTTGGGGGTGTTATTTTGATAAATCACTTTATCTTTCCGGTTCGTGAATTTGAGCCTTTTGCTCAAGATACCAATTTTCCCAAGCTTGGGGGGTATCCAGTTGCTCCATATTTAAGTGGGCGTTGGCAATTAAATCTTCTAATAAGAGATTAATAATAGATGTGTGCTTTTTCATGAGGACAGGAATAATATCCTTCATCCGAAAATTACGATCATGCAAAATAAAGACGTTTAGTTCTGTTACATGATGATCGACATCGTATTGTGATAAAATTTCCAAGTCATTATCACGTAAATGCCGCACATAAAAAGCTAAAAAAGCAGCTACTGCTTTTTCACTATAAATTGTATCAGACAATTCTACTCCTTCTTTCTATCAGACGTACTATTTAATCATTGCATGATTGCGGCCAATTGTAAATCACTTTACTAAAATTTTTTGTAGTTGAGAGTGGTTCGCCATTATTAATAAAACTACTAACATTATAGCAGCAAGGGCTATTTGCAATTGATAAGTACCTTGAAGAATGTTGTGATTAAAAATAGGAACTACTTTATTAAAAATCAAAGCAGAGCTGGAAAAGCCTAGGCTGGTAATGGCCGAAAAACCACCCATAACCAGTGGGTAACGCTTGGCTGTAGACAGATTAGAAAGTATATAAGGAATTGTTGTCAGCATAGTAGCACTAGATGCACCAATAATAAAGGTTGCAAGACCAATACTCCAGCTAGTATGCCAAACTAATAATAATATTCCACCAATCAAAGTGAAACCATAGCAGGCAGCTAAGAGGTACTGTTTAAAAAATCTTCGTATCCATTTTAAGGTTAAACCAACCACGATGGCTGCTCCACCGTCAAGCATCATAATTTTTCCTGACAAAACAGGAGTGCCTAGATGAAAATGTTGAATATAGATTGCATTTTTGTTATATAAAACTGCTTCTAAAAAGACCATCATACTGGCGGTGAGCATATAAGCGCCAATGGAAATAATAGTTTTTCGTGACATAATTTGAGGACTGGTTGGCATGTCAGCTGTTGTTTCTTGTCCAGGATGGCGGTTAGGTAAAGTGAAAGCTACAATAATTAAACTAATTAAGGCTAAGAAGAATAAGTAATAATTATGCAGCCAATATTGGCTGGCTAAAAGCCCCCCGGCAAATAATAACACCATCGATGAGCCATTTTCTAAAGCTACTACTCGTCCTAGCATATTCGCTAAAGCTTCACCGTGATAGATATAAGACTGTAAACTAGGTAAAATCGTGGTAATTCCGCCGGCCCCAAGACCCGCAACGAATCCAGCTATTAAAAGGTTATTAATGGAATGGTGCCAGATTAACGGTGATAAGCCGCCCAGAGCTAAAATTGTGACACTGATAATACCTAGGCGCTTAAAATTCCAATAATCTAGCAGTTTACCAAAAATTAATGCCGAAATAACCGCTGCTAAATCACCGATAGTTGCTACAGATTCTACTTGAGTGGCACTTGCTTGGGGAAAGGCTTTGCCAATTACAGCAAGAGCTGGGGAGGTAGAAACTATTAATCGTGAGACTACTGCTAGAGCGATAATTCCTATTAAAATTTTATTTTTAGACTTTGAAGATGACATATGACACTTCCTTATAATTTACTAAAATTGCTCTTGCCGGCATTTTTGACTACAATGAAGATAGTCTGTTAAGGAGGCTAAAAACATGAATTTTGATCAAATTAATCAACGGCATAATACTTATAGTATCAAGTGGGATGGAGCCAAGGCAGTGTATCATAATCCCGAAGTTATTCCCATGTGGATTGCTGATATGGACTTTCAATCTCCACAGCCAGTGATTACCGCTATAAAAAACCAAGCTGCTCAAGGTATTTATGGCTATTCAACTGAACCAAATATGACTTCTATTCCCCAAATCATTGCGACATGGCTTCAGCAGCAAAATGATTGGGAGATTGATCCTGACAATTTAGGCTATAGTGCGGGCGTAGTGAATGGTTTAGGGCTGGCAATTCGAGCTTTAACTAAGGAAAACGACGCCATTATCACACAAACTCCTTTATATGGCCATTTTAAATTAGCCGTGGAAAATAGTAAGCGCCGTCTTATTAGTAATCCTTTATTATATCAAAATGGAAAATATAGTCTGGATTTTCAGCTTTTAGAGCAGCAAATTGTTGAGCAACACGTGAAAATGGCGATTTTATGTAATCCCCATAATCCCACTGGGCGGGTCTGGACAGCTGCTGAATTAAAGCAGTTCGCTCAAATTTGTCAGCAACATCAGGTAATTATCCTATCAGATGATATTCACAGTGATCTCACTTTACCAGGCTATAATTATCAGCCCTTAGCCAAGATTTATCCAGAATATCAAGATCAAATCATTACTTTTAAATCACCTTCTAAGACATTTAATTTAGCGGGTTTGCAATTTGCTTATTATTATACAACTAATCCCAATTATCGAAAGCAAATGCAATCGACAGCGGCCTATTCTTCTAATCCTGATTTGCCAACTATCTTTGCCTTACCAGCTTTAGCAGCAGCCTATCAAAATCAAGAGTCACATGCTTGGCTAATGGATTTACGAAAATATTTAGCTTCTAATCTGGAGTGGTTAACACAACAAATTGAAAGTCAAACTGCTGCTCATGTAATTCGTAGTGAAGCAACTTACTTAGCTTGGATTGATGTGAGCTATCTTAAGTGCAGTGAAGAAAAATTGCTGCAGGCTTTAGATGCTGGCGGTGTGGGTGTGCAAACTAACCAAGAATTTGGTTTAGATGATAAGGCAGGCTTATTTATTCGTTTGAATTTTGCTACTGCTCGTCTGACTTTGGAAAAGGGTATTGCACGCTTAGTTAAAGCTTTGCAGCAATTAGAAGTTGAATGATTAACCATAATTTCAGAATTTAAAACGTTGTGATTTTAGATATTTAAGGAGTTGGGACACAATTGGTTCCAGCTCCTTAATTTTTACTTATACTTATATAAGTATAGTATTTAGATTTAAAAAATTGGTTATTATAGCACTAAAATCCAATTAATTTTTTATTCGAATTAATTTTTTAAAGGATTTTTTGGTACAATAGATGGTATGAGGAGGCTTTATTATGGCAATAACAAAAAAACAATTAGCACAGACTGAACAAGGCAATATTGAACTGTTTAGCATTACTAACCAGCACCAAACGAAAATTGAGCTCTTGAGTTATGGTGCTACCTGGCAAAATTGGGAGATTCAAGAAGCTAATCAGGCTCATTCTTTAATTACTCATTATCCTAATTGGACTGATTATCAAGAACCTGCTTTTAATCCGGGTAAAACTGTAGCACCAGTCGCTGGCCGTATTACTAAAGCCCATTTTCAATTAAATGGTCAGGACTATCAAATGCCTGCTAATGAGAATGATAACTTGTTGCATAGTGGCAAAGCAGGTTTACAGCATCAAAATTTCCAGGGAAAAGAAGTAGACGAGCAAACAGTAGAATTTTCCTATACTTTAAGTGCTGAAAAAAATGTTTTTCCAGGCAGTTTACAACTAAGAGTGCGTTATCAATTAACAGATGATGATCGTGTGAACATTACTTATTATGGCACTAGCAGTCAAACTACTCTATTTAATCCGACTTGCCATGTGTACTTTAATTTGGACCAAGCAACCAGTATTAATGAACAAACTTTACAAATTAATGCTGATCAATACTTAGAATTAACAGATCAAAAAGTGCCGACTGGCAAATTATTAGCTGTAGATGCGGCTACTGACTTTCGTCAGCCTAAAACAATAGCTCAAGGATTAGAAACATTGCACCAGCAAACTGGTAAAACAGAATTTGACCATGTTTACTATACACCCACGGATTTGGTAGCTACGGTTCAAACTTCTAAGTATGCTGTCGATCTATATTCTGATCGGGATGCTTTAGTAGTCTATACCGGCAGTCCAGAAGCGCCCCAGGATCATACTTGGCATGATTATACAGGCTTAGCTTTAGAAATGCAGAGCTTGCCAGATGCAATTAATCATGCTGGTTTTGGCGATATTATCCTGCCCGCCAATAAGACCTGTCAATATATGAGCAGTTACCAGTATCGGTCATTAAAGTAGTAATTTAAACAAATCTAAAAACAAACTTTTGATTTTTAAAAGTTAATAAAAGGGATTGGGACAATAATATTTGTCTCAACCCCTTTTTAGATATATGTTAGAAAGCAAACTTTTAGGCTTTGGTTGTAGAGTCGTTTTTAGTTTGACAGAGGTCACAAATACCCCAAATTTCTACATGATAGTTGTTAATTTGATAATTGCGCAACTGTTCATGGGTTTTAGAAAAATCAGGTAATGGAATTTCGAGAGCACGACCACATTGCTGACAAATGAAATGGCTATGCTCTTGTTTATGAAAATCACATTGGAATTTCACACGTAAACCATTTTGAAACATTTTAGTTTCTAAAACGCCAATTTGCTGCATTTCTTTGACATTACGATAAATTGTATCATGACTCATCTTAGGAAAAAATGTCCGCATGTGCTGGTCTAATTGGGTTAAAGTAATATAAAAATCTTCATGACTAGCGAGATATTCTAAAAGGTAATGGCGTTGTTTAGTAAGTTTATAATTATTTTGCTGTAAAAGCTGTAAAGCCAGGTGCAGATTAGACATGAAAATTCCTCCATATATTTTCATAGACAGCGACTTGAACCTATGCTAAAATGCAAAGCGTAATGATTACTATTTAGATTGTAAAAGGTGATAGGAGAAAAGTCAATTGGTGAAGCTATTGCAACGAATAATGTTAATTATAGGTCTGCTGGGAATAATGATAATCAGCAGTGGCTGTCATCAGGGCACTCAAGCCCCCAAAACTTCATGCCCTATTAAAATTGTTGCTTCAACACCTACTTATGGTCAACTGGCACAAGCTGTTGTAGGAAAGTATGGCCAAGTTACGACTATTATGTCTAACCCGAATATTGATCCACATGACTTTGATCCGACAGTCCGCGACGCTGAAGAGACTAGCAAATCCCAGATTGCACTGTACAATGGTCTGGGCTATGATTCCTGGATGCAGCGGCTATTAGTGAATAATGAGCAGGTAACTTCAATAAACTTGGGCAAGCTAATGCATAAAAAAATGGGTTCTAATCCGCATTTATGGTATCATCCGGATGCTTTGCCTACTGGGGCAGTACATTTAGCAACTATATTAAGCCAAAAAGACCCGGCTCATCGGCATTATTATCAGCAACAAGCACAAAAATATATTCAAACCTTACAGCCTTTACAAAAGCAAATCCAACAGATTAAATCAACACGGCGCCAACATCAAGTTGCTGTGAGTGAACCAGTTTTTGACTATTCACTGCAACAAATGGGCTATCAGGTTGCCAATCCACATTTTGCTAAGGCTATTGAAGAAGGGGCAGATCCTTCGCCGCAAGATATTCAACAAGTCCAGCAGCTCATTAAAAATCGCCAAATTGCCTTTTTTGTGGATAATCAACAGGCAACTAATCCTGTCGTGGCTAACTTAGTGGCACAGGCGCGTAAACAGCGGATACCAGTCATCAAGGTAACTGAAACTCAACCCCGTCATTTGTCTTATAGTCAGTGGATGCAGCAGCAATATCAAAAAATTCTAAAAATTGAGGCACAAAAATGAGTACAAAAGTTTTAATTGAGGCACAAAACTTATTGGTTCAATTTAACCAGCAAGTGATTTTTCGAGACTTGAGTTTTACAATTGATACTGGTGATTTTTTTTGTATTGTAGGCCCCAATGGTTCTGGTAAAACCACTTTATTACGCGTGATTTTAGATGAATTAACACCTACAGCTGGTAAAATCCAGCGTTATTTAACTAATGACCAAATTGGCTATATTCCACAGTTTCGAAATATTGAGACTGACTTTCCCTTATCTGCTCAGGCTTTTGTAGAATTAAAATTACAGCAACGATTTTGGCCGTGGCTAAGTTATGGCGAAAGACAACAAGTCCACCAGGCTTTAGGAGCTGCACATTTGATTGCTAAAAAAAATTTGCGTCTAGGACAAATGTCTGGTGGCGAAAAACAACGAGCATATTTAGCGCAAGCCATTGTCAATCAACCACAATTGTTAATTTTAGACGAACCTACAGCCAGTTTAGATGTAGCTGCTAAATATGAAGTTATGAATGTGGTGCAGTCTCTTAATCGGCAGGGAACGACAGTAATATTTATTACTCATGACCCGCAATTATTAGAGAAATATGGAACTAAGACCCTTCAATTAGGAGATAAAGATAAGAATGCTACAATATGAATTTATGCAAAATGCAGCCATTGTAGCCACAGTGATTTCTATTTTATGTGGTGTTATTGGCGTTTTTATTACAGCCCGTCATTTATCATTTTTAACACATACAATGTCGGAAATTGGTTTTTCAGGAGCTAGTTTTGGTCTGTGGATGGGATGGACACCCTTAAATGGGATGCTATTATTCACAGTGTTAAGCGCTTTGGCTGCTGGCACAGTCAATAAGAATCGCCCTTTAAAAAGTACAGCTATTAGTTTAATTTCGGCTTTTTTTATGGGATTAGGTGTGTTATTTTTATCGATTTCGCAAGCCAGTTCTTCTTATGCTACTAATATCTTATTTGGCAGTATTGTCGGTATTAGCCGGGCTGATGTTGTACAAATTAGTGTCATTGCTGTCCTTGAATTGACAGTAATTTTACTTATTTATCGACCGTTAAAATTTGATTTTTTTGATCCTCTAGGAGCCCAAAGTGGAATTCGTTTTAGCGGGAGTATCAACTTGGTTTTTTTAATCATGATGTCTTTAAGTGTCAGTATGGTTTCTCAAATTGTCGGGGCATTATTGGTCTTTGCCTTGCTCACTTTACCGGCTGCCGCGGCGCAATTTTGGGGTAAAACTGTTCATGCTCTTATTGGCTGGAGTATTTTATTTGCTTTACTGGGAACTTGGCTGGGTTTGGCATTGGGTTATTGGACGAATTTACCAGTGACATTTTTTATTACTACTATTGAAAGTATAATTTACTTAATTGCTTGGGGCAGCAGCAAATTAAAACAAGCCCTCTAGTTATTTGCGCTGATAGTTTTCAAGGACTAATTGGTCTGGGACTTAGGCAGGTGTAGTTTTTGGTAATGTTATCCGCTTTAGTTTCCGCAAGAAAATTATGCAATTTTATTTAAAATTTTCATTATATAATTAATTCAAGTTAGGTTAGAAGCTCGGTCCAATTATGGCCTGAGCTTTTTTCATTATTATAGCGACTTGTTAAAAACTCTAATAAGGCCCTATTTACAATGGTTAAGTTACTACAAAATCCTTGACTTAGAGCTTACTGGAAGGAGTAATTTTGATAGTAGATAAGGGTTAGGAAAGAAGGAGTTTAAATGCAACGACCTTATATTTTTTGTCATATGGGCATGTCTTTGGATGGCAAGATTACAGGCAATTATATGGATGCACCTGGTAATGAAGCGGCAGGAAAGTTATTCTATCATGAAGCTTTTGAAAAAGATGGCGTTTATCCTAATCAAGGATGGTTATCTGGGAGAACTACTAGTGATGATAATTTTACATTTTATAAAAAACCAAAACTAAACTTACATGCTGCTCCTGTCCCGAACGGCGATTTTATAGTGCCAACTAAGTTTAAGAAACACTATATTTCGATTGATCCTCATGGAAAATTGGCCTGGCAGTCAAATGAATTGGTTTATAATACCACTCATGCAGCGGTTTTAGAAGTCATTACGCAACAAGTAAGTAATGGATATAAAGATTTTTTACGGCGTCAAAATATTTCGTATATTATTGCTGGTACCAAAGAATTAGATGCAGCCTTGGCGCTAAAGAAGTTAAAGGAGCTCTTCCACATGCAGACCGTAATGTTGGGTGGCGGGGGTGTCTTGAACTGGTCTTTTATTCAAAAAGGATTATGTGATGAGATTAGTATTGTAATTTCTCCGGCGGCTGATGGTTCCACAAAGACTCCCACATTATTTCAAGCTCAAGCAGGTTTATCAGATACGACACCAGTAACTTTTACGTTAAAGGACGTACAAGCGGTTAGTAATGCTGTTTGGTTGCGTTATTTAGTTAATAAATAATCCTATTAAAAATCAATAATCGTTTGAAGGGCAGCCATTTTTTATTTAAGAGAAGGTAAGATAATGGATTTTAAAAATAAATTATTCTCATTTAATTTAGAAGAAGATATTGCTAGAGCAAAACAGCTGCAGCGTGATGAGCATTTGTGGCAGCATGGACGGGGCACAGCGTCTGATGGACAAGATACTAATGCTCATTGTCAGCCGACTTGTCATTTGACAACAGCCGCAGATAGTATCGTGATTTATTATTCAAGATCAGGCAGTACTGAATTGTTAGCCCATTCAATTGCTTCAATCATTAAAGGCGATATTTTAGAGATTGTGATTCAAAATCCATATGATACTAATTATCAAAAGACGCTCGAACGTGCCAATTATGAACGCGTAAACCAGAATTATCCTTTATTAAAAATGAAGATGCCTAATTTAGATCAGTATCAAACTATCTATTTGGGTTATCCAGTTTGGGCAATGACGCTTTCACATCCGATGACTGCCTTTTTGAACACTTATGGTTCAAAATTGCATCAGAAAACGATCGCTCCTTTTATGACTCAAGGAGGATATGGTGCTGGTGATAGTATTGATAAAATTAAAGAAATTTTGTATCAGAAGCATAGCAATAATAACTTTGTCAATCCCTTAGTGATTGATGGGAATAAAGTTAATCAAGCTCATAATCAAATTGAACGGTGGTTAAGTTCTATTAGGAAATAGTAGTGTTAATAGTTTAGTAAAAAGTAGAATTTGTAGCGTGATAATATTAAAAAAATGGGTCTGGGATAATATTTATCCCAAGCCCATTTTTATGCAATAATCTTAAGCTAAATTCTAGATTACAATTGTGTCAAACAGTTTTGCCTGAATTGATTGGAATTACTCACTAACAATTAATAATGACTTAATGGCTTCCCGCCGATCCATGGCTTCATAAGCAGCTTGAATTTGTTCTAAGGTAAAACGCTTAGTAAAGACTTTGCCAGGATGGATTTGGCCCTTTAAGACGGCCTCTAATAAAACCTTGCGGTCATCAGTTGTTACCGAAGCAATACCACCACGCAGTCCAATATTCTTCCAGAATAAGTTATTGGTATTCATTTCCGCTTTTTGTGGGATTCCCACGCGGCCAATCACTGCTCCGGGACGGCCAACTTGTAAGGCGGTTTGGACCGATTGTTCAGTACCCACACATTCTAAGATAGCATCAGCGCCGTTGCCCTTGGTTAAGTCCATGACCCGTTCAACGGCTTGTTCGCCTCTTTCGGGAACAATGTCAGTTGCACCAAATTCTTTTGCTAATTGTTGACGATCTTCGTGACGGCTCATGGCAATAATTCTTTTAGCACCTAATAGTTTGGCAGCAATGACACCACACAAACCGACAGCACCATCACCAAAGACCACTACCGTATCGCCATTTTTAACCTCAGCGCTGGCAGCAGCATGGTAACCGGTAGCCATCACGTCGGATAGGGTCAATAAATCGTTGAGTTGGTCGTCGGTATAATCACTTGGTTGGCCAGGAATCTTGACTAATGCCCAAGCAGCGTTTGGAAATCTGAGGTATTCGCCTTGATAACCGCCATTGGCTTCATCACTCTGATTAAGACAATCACCATCAAAACCAGCTAAACAAGCAGCGCAATGACCGCAGCCATGGGTAAAAGGTGCAATCACAAAATCACCTGGTTGAACAGCTGTTACTTGGGAGCCGACCTCTTCTACAATACCGATGGCTTCATGACCAACTGGGGTATTATGAGGACGTTGGGAGATTCCACGATACCACCATAAATCAGAACCACAGACGCATGCCCGAACAATTTTGATGATAGCATCTGTATCAGCTTGGATTTGAGGTTTTGGATATTCTTTCAGTTCCATTTTTCCTGGTTCTATAAAAGTTGCTGTTTTCATGATTACTTTTCCTCCATTCTATTTGTCACCATAATAATAGTTGGCAGTGGCGCCTCCGTCAATTAAGAATGTTGCGCCGGTGATAAAAGCACCTTGGGAACTCATCAATAATTGGGCTACATTAGCAACTTCGTCGGCCGTTCCTGGGCGCCCTGCTGGGGATTTGGCAAACATTTCTTTATAAAAGTCTCCTCGAATACCATTAAATTCATCTAAAGCCAAGGGAGTAACAATAATTCCGGGAGCAATTGCATTTAATCGAGCTTTGCGTTGTGTCCATTTCAAAGATTCTGCCATTACTCGTTTTTCGTTACAGCGTTTAGCCAGTTGATATGCTTGTAAAGTATCCTTAATATTTGAAGCTTGTAAAAGTTCTAAATTCAGCAGTTCTTCACTAGGAGTAAGAGCCAATTGCTTGTCTTGCTCAGCGGTTAAGGCCGGCATTCGATGCCCTGATTGACTAGAAATAGTTACTCCTACACCGTCTTCAGCAATAACTTGACCCACTTCTTCGAGTAAAACAGCCGTACCATAGAGATCAACTTTTAAAATAGCTTCAATGGAGTCTTGACTGGGTGATAAGCCCGCGCCGTTAATAAGAGTCTCTTAATAGGGCCAAATTTTTGACCGACAGCAATCATATTTTTGATGGAAGGGCGAGAGGACAAGTCCATTTCAAGAGGTTCAACGTCAAAACCTGCCTCTTGTAATATCTTGCCCGTGTCCTGGGCATTTTTTAAATTTTTATCTCCTAAGATGATTTTTTGGTCGGCACCGATTCGGCGGGCAATGGCCATACTAATTTGGCCTGCACCGACAACTAACATTACTGGTTTAGTCATAATTATAATTCTCCTTTTTAATATAATGGGCGGTTTTCACCTTGAGTATCAGGATCAGCAATTCCAATACTTTCATTAACAAATAAACTCGGGTTAATGACAATTTGTAAAATCACATCAGCAATGCTTTGACGGGAGGCGCAAACGCCATTATAAGGCTGATTATGTGTAGTAATTGTATATTTGATTTCATTACGATCATTAAGCCAAGGTAAGCGTAAAGTAGTGTATTGAAGACCAGAATCAGATAATAATTGATCGGAATTAATTGCTGATTGTAAACCGGGCAAGACACGCTCATGGTTCCAACGACCAAATTCACCGCCTACTTCGTTATACAATCCAAGAATATTAGCGAAGATAACTCTGGGAACGTGATGCTTTTTCATAGCGGCAATCACATTTTTAGTGATGACATTATTAGGGGTGCGGTCGACGACTCCTACAAAAACTAGGTCTTGACCAGCAACTGCTTGTTCAACATCTTGGGCATTAGCTAAATCGACTTCTAAAATACGGGCTTGTTTTTGTAAGTTAGCTAGGCGGCTGCTATTACGGAGTCCTAATGTTAAGTGCACATCTTTAAATTGTGGCTCATTGAATATGCGGTGTTCAACAAGTTGTGATATTTGGCCATTAGCTGCTAAAATTAATAAATTCATTATTATCTCCTTATATACGATTAATTCCTAAGCTATCACGACTACCGAGTTGAGGATCATGGGCTAAGTGTAATACTAGGTCAGCAATGCTCTTACGTGAGACATCATGACCGCCAAACGACTCACCTTTATGGGTGATTTGATAGTCAAGATCATTACCATTGTCGAACCATCCCGGGCGAATGATTGTATAATTCAAAGTAGAAGCTGCAATGATGTCGGCCGCTTGGCGATAGGTTGACAATAGCGGATTATTTTTCAGATTACCTTTGGTACCGATGGTCGCAGGAATTTCATTATAGATACCCATTGAACTAATAAAGAGTAATCGCTGCACCTCTGATTTGGTCATTTGTTCGACTAGTGAATGAGCCATTTTGGGTAAATCACCACTCAAAGCGGCGAAAACGACCTCTTGCTCTTGTAAAGCAATTTTCAGATCCTTAGGATTTGTAACATCTCCAGTGATTAAGCGCTCTCTTTGAGGATTTAACTGCTTTTGCAAAGAGTTTGTGTGACGTGCCATTAAAGTCAATTGATCATCAGAATTATTTAAAAAATATTGCCGGGTAACTCGACCTATTGAACCGGTAGCTCCAATAATTAAGACATTGGTCATTGATACTCTCCTTTCATCGCATGCTTAGCGCTATTGTATTCCCTTAGTCTTACTGTAAGGCAACGTAAACTTTAAAAAAATTGAAGCCTAATGCAGTAGGAAAAGACAACTTAAAAGTGGCTCTTATTCTAAATAAGCCTTATACTTGGTAATAAAACAAAGATAAAGGAGACTAATTGATGAATTATAGTGTCCAACAAGCAGCGGATAAAATGGGCTTAACTACCTACACTTTGCGCTATTATGACAATCATGGAATGTTACCCTATGTCAAGCGCGATGAAAATAACAACCGAATTTTTGATGATGTGGATTTGGAATGGGTTCAAATCATTATTTGTTTACGGGAGACGGGGATGCCCTTAAAGAAGATCCAGCATTATTTACAATTGGTTGTGCAAGGAGAACAAACAGTTCCAGAACGTTATCAGATTATGCTAGAACAACAGCAACAAACTTTAGCCGAAATTAATGAGCTTAATCAGCATTTAGTAACTATTAATAAAAAAGTTGCCCACTATGCGGATATTCTCATTAATAAAAAACCGGATTCTTATGAGCCGTCCAATATTGCCAATAAAAATCCTCAATCACAGCCACAAAAAGTGTTGTAAAAGGACGGTATTATAAAAAGGTGTTGCGCAAGATTATGACGCAACACCTTTTTTAGATATAATTGCTAAAAATATAACATTAATGTACAAAGGCAAAAATCTAAGATAGATACTTGCTCAGTTTTTTATGTTTTAGAATTCCAATTAACTTTAGTCACTTCCCCCATGCTAAGAGAAGTAATGCCAGTTTTTGTTTTAAGCAGTAAATTTCCTTTGTCATCAATATCAGTGACTTGTCCTGTAATTACCTTATGTCCTAGCTGGATTTGAACGGCTTTATTTAATAATATGAGATGTTGTCGGTAAAGATTTAAATAACAAGATTTAGAAAAATCCGGTAAAAATTCTAGTAAGTTACGAATTAAGAGAGCCGTGAATTGAACAATTTCAATGTTTTTAGGAATATAGGCTAATAAATTTGCAGCTTGTGGAAGTGTTGCAGTTAAGTCTTTTTGGTATAAGTTTAGGCCAATGCCGATAATTACTAGTTGAGATGTGGGATGTTCCACAAGAATACCAGCAATTTTTTGGTGCTTAAATAAAAGATCATTAACCCATTTAATTTGACAATTAATTTGCCAATATTGGTTAATTGATTGCTGCAAAACAGCTACAATACCAGTTGTTAAGAGCCCAATATTATCATTATTTAAGTTGTGAATTGGCGTAAGTAAAGATAAGTACAAACCTCCTGGTTTAGAGATGAATTGACGACCTCTTTTGCCATAACCACTAGTTTGTTGGTTACTGATGATAACAACAGGTGTTTGTAAAGCTGAATTAATCTGGTCAGCAGCTTTTAGATTGGTAGAATTAAGGCTTTGGTACCATTCTATTTGTAAAGTAAGATCGGATAATAATTTTTGTAATTGCAGCTGCTTAAAATAATCGTTCATACTAAGTTTTCCTGTCTAAAATTATTAAAAACTAGTTTTGTGCTATCTGCTAATATTAACAAAAGGTAATTAATTTGCAATATACTTTGCTGTTCAAAGTTTTATTATAATTATGCTAGTTATGCTTTAAAGGGCACTATCAAAGTTTTTTAAATAAAACTTGACAATAATAATGATATAATATATTGTGTTTTTTAATCAAACACTTTGATGTTTGAAATATTTTTGAAAAGGGGTTATGTAAATAAATATGCAATTAAATGCAGATGAAATACAGGAATTAATTCCTAATCGTTACCCGATTTATTTCATCGATCAAGTAGAAGATATTCAAACTGATAAATCAATTCGAGCTATTAAAAATGTTACCGTTAATGAGTGGTTTGTCAAAGGTTATATGCCTGGACAATATGTTATGCCTTCAACTTTAATTATAGAAACATTAGCTCAAGCAGCTTCAATATTTATTTTAAAATCACCGATGTTTCGTAATAAAACGGCTTATTTAGGAGGTATCACTCAGGCCAAATTTAAACGTCGAGTTTATGCTGGCGATCGTCTTGTATTAGATATTTCATTAAAAAAGCAACGTCAAAACATCGGATTGGTCAGTTGTTTAGCAACTGTGAATGGAGAAACTGCAGTCGAAACAGAATTAATGTTTATTGTCGAAATGAAGTAAAGATTGCTTAATGGTTGACGTAGGTGGTAACTGTTGCTAATATTTTGATATTCAAAATATTAGAATATCAAAATAGGTGGTATTAATGAAAAAACAGCAGATGGAAAAAATTAGTCGACTTTTAACAACAATTTATACAGAGATTATTCAAGTAGAGCAGCGAGAGCTGCGTAAAAGTACTTTTAATGATGTTTCGATTCATGAAATGCATGCAGTAAATGCGATTACGATGTACGAACATAAAACTAGTTCCCAAATTGCTAGGGAATTAAAGATCTCTCCGGGTACAGTAACTTCTATGATAAATAATTTAGTCAGAAAAGGCTATGTTATTCGGATTAGAGGTAATGATGATCGCCGCTTTGTTAGATTGGGTTTAACTCGAAAGGGACGTTTATTATATCGGGCTCATGACGCTTTTCACCGTTCCTTAGTAAAAAGCTTTATTGAAGGTTTTAGTGAAGAACAAATTTCTTGGATAGAGCAAGCACTATTGAATATTCATATTTTTTTAGAATATCCACCTGTAAGTAGTGACAAGGAGTAATTTAATGGGATTAAGAATTATGCAAACGGCGCATTATGTTCCAGACAAAATTATCCATAATAATGATTTGACTAAGCTATTAGATACTTCAGATGAGTGGATTAAGACAAGAACTTATATTAGACAACGCCATATTTCGCAAACTGAGCAAACTTCAGAATTGTGTATACAGACAGCAAAAAAGCTTTTATCACAGTCTTCATGGACTGCCGATCAATTGGATTTTATTATTGTAGCTACTATGTCTCCTGATTACTTATCACCATCTACGGCGGCAATTGTTCAAGGAGAGATTAAGGCTGATAATGCTTTTGCTTTTGATTTAAATGCTGCCTGTTCAGGTTTTATATACGCTCTGGTTCAAGCTGATCAATTGCTGAAGGGATCATATCGTCGGGGGATGATAATTGGCGGAGAAACACTATCTAAGTTAGTAAATTGGCAAGATCGCTCAACGGCAGTTTTATTTGGTGATGGTGCTGGAGGTATCCTGGTAGAATCTCAATTAGATTCACAATCCAAAGTTGTCGGCCATGATTTACACACTTTTGGACAATCAGCACAGTATTTAACGGCGGGTTATCAACCGTTAGATTCGGCCTTTGCACATGACTTAACTGAACCCGAAAAAAAGTATTTTATTATGGATGGACGTCAAGTTTATAATTTTGCGACTCGTGAAGTGCCTAATTCGATTCTGAGAGCCTTAAACAAGGCAAAGTGGACAGCAGCACAAGTTGACTGGTGGCTGTTACATCAAGCAAATGGTCGTATTAATAGAGAAATTGCAAAACATTTAAAGCAGTCAAGCGAGCGCTTTTTATTAAATGTTGATGCCTATGGTAATACTTCAGCAGCTAGCATTCCAATTTTGCTGGATGAATGTGTTCGTTCACAGACTATTAAAAGAGGTCAAAAAATAGTTTTAAGTGGTTTTGGCGGGGGCCTGACCGTGGGCTCCATTGCCTTAGTATATTAGTTTTAACAAATAATTATAAGTTAGAGGAGAATTATCATGACTGAAGAAGAAATTTTTACAAAAGTACAAGCTATTATTGCTGATCAAACAGGCGAAAGTAAGGATAAAGTTACATTAAATGCCAATATCAAAGATGATTTAAATGCTGATAGTTTAGATGTTTTTGAAGTTATTAATGAATTAGAAGATGAATTTGATATCAAAATTGAAAATGAAGATGGTATTAAAACGGTTCAGGATTTAGTGGACTTTGTCAAGAATCAATTAGATTCGAAAGAGGGATAATTTTATGCAATTAAGTCCATTTATGCGGTCATTAGGTCTAAAGTATCCACTATTTCAAGGTGGAATGGCTTGGGTTGCTGATGGCAAATTAGCGGCAGCGGTATCGAATGCTGGCGGTTTAGGTATTATCGGTGGCGGGAATGCTCCCGGAGAGGTTGTTTACAACGAAATTAAAACCGCTATTTCACTAACAGATCGTCCTTTTGGAGTCAATGTTATGTTATTGTCTCCTCATGTTGATGAAGTAGTAGAAGCAATATTGCAACAAAAGGACAATATAGCAGTGGTAACAACTGGTGCAGGCAATCCTTCTCGTTATTTGAAAAGGCTTCAAGAAGCAAATATTAAAGTAATACCAGTCGTAGGTTCTGTAGGATTAGCCAAAATTATGGAGCGTAGTGGTGTCGATGCAGTTATTGCTGAAGGTATGGAATCAGGGGGACATATTGGTAAATTAACAACTATGACCTTGGTTCCTCAAGTAGTTGATGCCATTAAAATCCCAGTTATCGCTGCTGGCGGTATTGGAGATGGACGCGGCTTAGCAGCAGCCTTTATGTTAGGCGCTCAAGGGGTCCAAATGGGGACTAGATTTTTAGTAGCTCGTGAATCTAAAATCAGCCCTATTTATAAGCAGGCAGTATTAAAAGCCAAAGATATTGATACTTTAGTTACGGGAGATTTTGCTGGTCATCCTTCTCGCGTTTTAAAAAATCCTATGGCTCGAAAATATCTACAAATTGAAAAAGCTGAAGCGGCCAAAGATCATCCAGATTTTAATTCTTTAGATGAGTTAGGCAATGGTAGTTTGAGACGTGCGGTCGAAACCGGTGATCCTAATACAGGTGCTTATATGGCAGGTGAAATTTCTGGAATGATTAAAAAAGAACAAACTGCTAAAGAAATAGTAGAAGAAGTCTGTCAAACAGCCAGCGACCTTTTAGGTGGTGTGCAATGATTGGTTTATTGTTCAGTGGTCAAGGATCGCTGAAAACTGGAATAACTCAAGATATCTATCAGCAAGTACCTGAGTATCGGCAAACAATTGATAAGGCTAGTGAAATATTACAATTAGATATTGGCAAGTTGATGTTTGATGAACAAAAAGCGACCCAGTTATTACAAACCCAGTATTCTCAACCTGTAATTCTTTCCATTAGTTTGGGACTATATCAAATTCTAAAGCCAGCTTTATCTGGTCACAAGCTAGTGGGTATGGGATTAAGTTTAGGTGAATATAGTGCTTTGGCTTGCAGTGGTTATCTAGATTTTTCTAGTGCGCTTAAAGTTATCAAGCGTCGGGGAGAATTAATGCAGCAAGCTAGCGAACAAATAGATAGTAAAATGGTGGCAATTTTAAAAGCTGATTTGACTGCTGTGCAGCAAGCTTGTCAAAAGGCACAGAAAAAGGGAATAGTGAGCATTGCAAATGTTAATACTCCAGATCAAATCGTAATTGGCGGTCAAAATCAGGCCGTAGATTATGCTATAGAACTACTAACTGCAGAAAAATCTTTGCGAGTTGTAGAACTGAAAGTTAGTGGTGCCTTTCATACTCCGATAATGCATTCAATTCAAGCTGGTTTAAAACAAACACTTGCCCCAATTAATTGGCAAGAAGGCGATTTTGAAGTTATTAGTACTACTACGCAAAAACCTTTTGCCCAGTCTAATTTGACAGCCAATCTGACCCAGCAATTAGTTTCGACTACGTATTTTTCCCAAACATTTCAAAAAGTTGCCTCTCAATTGGAAGCTGTGATTGAAATTGGACCAGGGCACACCTTATTAGGATTTGTGAAGAAAATTGATAAGCAAATACCTCGGTATAGTGTAGATAGTTTGGAGACTTTGCGCCAAACTCAACAGTTACTAGGAGTGTAAGTATGGAATTAAAAGATAAAGTAGTGCTCATCACTGGTAGTTCACGGGGAATAGGTTTAGCCATTGCTCAAGCGTTTGCAAAACAAGGTGCTAATATTGTTTTAAATGCTCGTAAACCCATTGATGAGACAGTGATTGCCCAAATTAAACATCTGGGCAGTGATTGTTTAGCCTTAACTGCAGATGTCACGAATATGGATGAAGTAAAGCAATTAATTGCTGATATTATTTCTAATTGGGGACACTTGGATGTAGTCGTAAATAATGCAGGTATTGTACACGATGGTCTGTTGAATCGAATGAGTTCATCTGATTTTCAGAGTGTTTTGGATACTAATTTAGTTGGAACTTTTAATGTAACTAAACAAGCATTACGCCCAATGTATAAGCAGCGTTCTGGTTGTTTTATCAATATGGCTAGTGTAATTGGACTAACGGGTAATATAGGTCAAGCTAATTACGCTGCTAGTAAGGCCGGAATTATTGGTTTTACAAAGTCTGTAGCGCATGAATCAGCTTTACGTAATTTGCGCTGCAACGCGCTTGCTCCAGGAATGATTGCGACCCAGATGACTCAACAGCTAAGTGATAAAAGACAAACAGAGATTATTGAACAGATACCCTTAAAACGATTAGGAACTGTTAATGAGGTTGCTCAAGCTGCTATCTTTTTAGCGCAAAATGATTATATTACAGGACAAACCATAACAATTGATGGTGGCTTAACAATGCAATAAAAGGAGAAAATAATGGTAAGAGTGGTAATTACAGGCATGGGAGCTGTTACTCCTATTGGCAATGATGTGCCTAGTTTTCAAAAGGGATTATTTCAGCAAAAGGTCGGTTTTCAACCTATTTCTACCTTTGATCCTTCGGCAACTGGTGTTACATTGGCCGGAGAAATACACGATTTTGACCCTTTACAGCATTTAACGCGCAAAGATCTTAAAAGAATGGATCAGTATACTCAATACGCAGTTTATGCTGCTGAAGAAGCTATGCAGCAAGCTCAAATAACTGATGATGTGGTAGATAATGATCTTTTCGGAGTGATTTTAGGTACTGGCATTGGAGGCTTAACTACAATCCAAAATCAAGTGATTAAGATGCATGATAAGGGTTTAAATCGTGTATCGCCAATGTTTGTGCCAACAGCTATTTCTAATATGGCATCTGGTAATTTGGCCATGCGTTTTCATGCTCACGGTATCTGTACAGCTATAGTAACTGCTTGTGCTTCAGGAACTAATGCAATTGGGGAAGCTTATCGGCAAATTAAAAATGGCCAGTGTGAAGTGATGATTACTGGAGGCGCAGAAGCAGCCGTTAATGAAATTGGTATTGCTGGCTTTGCAGCTTTATCTACTTTATCGACAGCAACTGATCCATCTCAAGCTAGTCTTCCATTTGACAAAAATCGTTCTGGATTTGTGATGGGTGAAGGTGCTGGAATATTGATTTTGGAATCTTTAGAACATGCTACTAATCGCGGCGCCAAAATTTTAGGAGAAATAGTAGGATATGGAGCTACGGCTGATGCTTACCACATTACCTCACCTGATCCAAGCGGTAAACAAGCTGCTCGAGCAATGAAGTTGGCGGTCCAAGAAGCTCAAATTAATCTGGAACAAGTTGATTATATTAATGCCCATGGTACTGCTACCAAAGGCAATGACGCTGCCGAATCACGAGCTATTAAATCATTATTCACTAATCATTTGCCTTGGGTTTCTAGCACTAAAAGTATGACCGGACATTTATTAGGTGCTGCGGGAGCTATTGAAGCAATAGCAACTGTTATTGCCTTGCAGCAGCAAAAGCTGCCTGTGAATGTCGGTTTAACTAATATTGATCCTGAATGTGATATTCCTTTAGTCACGCAGTCTGATTGTGCACAAACAGTTAATTATGCTTTAAGTAATTCATTTGGATTTGGTGGTCATAACGCAGTTTTAGCTTTAAAGAGGTGGTTGGATTAATGACTTTTGAAGAAATTCAAAAATTGATGCAGCAACTTAATCAAAGTGATTTTACTGAGTTGGAATTAGATTTTGATGGCGGACATTTATATTTAAATAAAAATAAAACTGCAACTCAAGCCGTTAAACAAATAGAACGTCCTAATTTGACTCCTAGTAATCAGCAAACTGAATCATCAACTTCAACAACAAAAACAAATAAAATTGATGCAGACTTTATCAAAGCCCCTTTAGTAGGGATTGTTTATTTACAGTCTTCACCTGAGCAGCCACCTTATAAAAAGGTTGGTGATCATGTTTCAAAGGGTGATGTAGTCTGTGTGATTGAAGCAATGAAAATGATGACGAAGGTTAAAAGCCAAATTAGTGGGACAATTAGTGAAATATTAGTGTCTGACGAAGAAGTTGTGGAATATAATCAGCCATTAATTAAAGTAACTCAATAAAAAGAGGATGAATTTATGGATTCAGCAAATACAAAGAAAATTTTAGAAGCTAATCAAATACAAAAGATATTGCCACATCGCTATCCCATGTTATTAGTCGATCGAATTTTAGACTATCAACCAGGTGAATATGCTATTGGTGTGAAAAATGTCTCTGTTAATGAAAACTTTTTTCAAGGTCACTTTCCAGGCAACCCAGTAATGCCAGGTGCCTTAATTGTCGAGGCTTTAGCGCAAACGGGAGCAATTGCCCTATTGAGCTTGCCTTCTTTTAAGGGAAAAACAGCTTATTTCGGTGGTATTCGAAAGGTGAAATTTAGACAAATGGTTCGTCCAGGTGATCAATTAAAATTGGAAGTACATTTAGATAAATTACGTGGAAATGCTGGCTTAGGCCATGCTAATGCCTATATTGGTGAGAAGTGTATTTGCAGTGGTGATTTGGTTTTTGCGATCGAATAGTAGGTGATGAATTGTTTACCAAAGTTTTAGTTGCAAATAGGGGCGAAATTGCTTTAAGAATTATACGGGCTTTACGAGAAATGCAGATTAAATCGGTAGCTGTTTACTCTACTGCTGATCGCAATGCTCGTTTTGTACAAGCAGCTGATGAGGCTGTTTGCATCGGGGGTCCACTTCCAAGTGATTCTTATCTTAATATGGAAAATATTATTAGTGCGGCTGTTCTCACAGGCGCTCAAGCCATTCATCCGGGTTACGGCTTTCTAGCTGAAAATGCAGAATTTGCACAATTATGTACTGATTGCCAGTTAAAATTTATTGGACCAGATCCTAAGATTCTCTCACTAATGGGTAATAAGGCTAATGCGCGAACTACTATGCAGGCTCATCATGTGCCCGTCATTCCTGGAAGTACTGGATTTGTTGAAAATTACAATCAAGCTAATAAAATTGCCCAGCAAGTAGGTTTTCCTGTTATGTTAAAGGCAGTGGCCGGTGGCGGCGGTAAAGGAATCCGCAAGGTGCAATGCTTAGAAGACTTACCCAGTGCCTTTACAAGTGCTCAAAAAGAAGCCCAATTATCTTTTGGTGATCAACGTATGTATTTAGAAAAAGTTATTTCACCAGCTAAACATATTGAGATTCAAGTCATAGGAGATCAATTTCAAAATGTAGTTGCTTTTCCCGAAAGAGATTGTTCTTTGCAACGTAAACAGCAAAAAGTAATCGAAGAAAGTCCGTGTGCTTTAATTGATTCGAAGCAACGTCAAAAAATTCAACAAATTGTAATTAAAGCTTTACAAGAAATTGGTTATCAGAATGCAGGAACTGTAGAATTTTTGCTGGATGATAAACAAAATTTTTATTTTATGGAAATGAATACCCGCATACAAGTAGAACATCCCATAACTGAAGAAGTTACTGGGATCGATTTAATAAAAGCCCAGATTAAAGTAGCAGCCGGCGAGCGATTAGACTTTAATCAAGAAGATATTATCTTAAATGGGGCTGCCATAGAAGCACGTATTAATGCTGAAGACCCTCAGTATGATTTTCGACCACAAGCGGGTCTAATTAGCCAGCTAAATTTACCCGGAGGCCTAGGAATTCGCTTAGAAAGTGCAGTCAAAAGTGGAGATCAAATTTCCCCTTATTATGATTCTATGATTATTAAGATTATCGCGCATGCCGCTAATCGTAGGGAAGCTTTAATTCGCTTACAAAATGCCTTACAAGAATTAGAGATTCAAGGTTTAAAGACTAATCAATCGTTTTTACAAGAATTACTTAATCAGCCTATGGTGACTTCTGGAAAATATCAAATTAATTACATTGATCAAAATTTTAGTCAAATCCTTAAAAGGCAGCAAAAGGGAGCTTAAAAATGGACGCTAATGATCGCTTTCGTAATTTTGTACGTCATCCCAAAGATGCATTACAACATTATAAGATTAATGTTCCTCAAGGTTTATTCCGTACTTGTCCGAAATGTCATGCCCATTTTTATTTTCGAAAAGCTGGTCATTACCAAGTGTGTCCGGATTGCGGTTATGGCTTTCGCGTATCTGCCCATCAACGTTTAAAAATGCTAACCAAGACTTACCAAGAGTGGGATGCCCAAATTTCAACGCAAGATCCTTTACAATTTCCAGATTATTTGAAAAAGATTAAAGATGCGCAAAATAAAACGCAACTGCAAGATTCTGTTTGGACAGGAAAAGCAAAAATTGGTGATTATTCCGTAGCATTAGGAATAATGGATCCCTATTTTATTATGGGCAGCTTGGCACCTGCGACGGGTGAGCGTTTAACAAAATTATTTGAGCGAGCTACTCAGCAAAATTTGCCGGTAGTTCTTTTAACGGCATCGGGCGGTGCACGTATGCAAGAAGGTATATTGTCTTTAATGCAGATGGCCAAAGTATCCCAGGCAATTAATGACCATCGGCAAGCTCATTTGTTATATTTGGCAATTTTGATGGATCCTACAACTGGTGGGGTAACAGCTAGTTTTGCTTCTCAGGCTGATATAATTTGGGGAGAGCCGCGAGCTTTGATCGGTTTTGCTGGACGGCGAGTAATTGAGCAAACAATAAACAAAAAATTACCCCGTGATTTTCAAAATGCAGAGAAAGTTTTACAAAATGGCTTTTTAGATGCTATTGTCCCTCGCGAGCAACAAGTAGCACAATTACAGCGGGTTTTGGCTATTTTTGCAGCGCAAACATGGAGAGGTGAACAAGTGGTATGAAAGAAAGTAAAGTCAGTGAAATAATGTCCGGTGCGCGCAGTGATAGTAAAGCCGATATGAAGGCAATTATTTCCAACCTTTTTGATGACTTCGTAGCTGTTTCGGGAGATCGAGTTAATGGTGATGACCCAGCTATGATTGCTGGTTATGCAACTATTGGTGACCGCGCAGTTGCAGTTGTAGCAACTAATAAGGGTCAAGAATTGGAAGAACGCCTGCAAACCCATTTTGGCAGTCCGGTTCCCGCAGGCTATCGCAAGGCTTTGCGCATTATGCAAACAGCGGCTGACTTAAATCTTCCTATTATTAGTTTGATTAATACTCCAGGTGCCTATCCCGATGAGCAAGCGGAAGCCGAAGGACAAGGCCAGGTAATTGCTCAAAATATTAGTAAAATGCTCCAGTTGCCTACGCCTATTTTAACTATTATTATTGGCGAAGCTGGATCGGGGGGAGCTTTGGCCTTAGCATGTTCAGATGAAATTTGGATGCTAGAAAAAAGTATGTATACGGTCTTGTCCCCCGAAGGTTTTGCTTCAATTATGTGGAAGGATGCTCATCTTGCGGAGCAAGCAGCAGAATTAATGCATATTAATCCGGAGTGGCTAAAAGAGCATCACGTTATTGATAAAATAATTCCTGAATCGTGGTTGAGGGATGATAACAATCAGTTGCGGCGTCACATAATTCAGCAATTAGTAAATTTTGATCAGTTGACACCAACTGAATTATTAAATAAACGCAAACAAAAATTCCGGTCTTTATAAAACCGGAATTTTTTAGTGATTCATGAAGATAATTAGTTCTTTTGTTACTGTCATATCCTTTAATTGCCATCAACAAAAATGTATTTTTCTTAATTGAAAAATAAACTGGAGTATTGCGTCTATGCTTTATTAGGGTTTTAAATTCTGCATATATAATGGAAGAAACTAGTTCAACACATGTTCGCAAGGCTGATCTTTAATCAATTGAACGGCATCATCGAGGCTAATATCGATCATATTTTGCACAGCAATATTGGTGTAAAATCCGATATGTGGGGTAATAATGACATTATCCATGGCACGTAGTTGCTTTAATTGCTCACTAGGGAGTTCTTGACCGTGTAGATCAACATTAAAGAAGTTCTCTTCACCAGTCAAAGTATCTAAAGCTGCACCAGCAATCTGTTTTTTCTTTAAAGCTGCAATTAAAGCATCGGTGTCAATAACGGGTCCCCGGCACTCATTGACGATGTAAGCACTTGACTTCATGAGGCTGAGGGCTTTAGCGTCAATTAAATTTTTAGAAGTTTCGTTTAAGTCGACATGTAAGCAGACAACATCTGATTCTTGTAATACTTCTTCCTTACTTTTGAAGGTTAAGATAGCATCTAAGTCATGATTGGGCTTGGTATCGTTGGCGATTACTTTGGCACCTAAAGTATGGAAGATTTTAGCAGTGGTGCTGCCAATGCGTCCAGCTCCAATGATACCAATGGTTAAAGAGCTAATTTCTTTGGCTTGTAGCCCTTGCCAGCGAAAATCTTGCTGAGCCATACGGGCATCAAAAAGTGGTAATTGCCGAATTAAGCGCATAGTATGAGTTAGGGCTAATTCAGCCACTGAATGGGGCGAGTAAGCAGGAACATTGCTGACTTTTAGTCCATTAGCAGTCGCTAGTGGTAAGTTAATCACGTCAAAGCCGGCAGTTCGTGTTGTTAACTGTTTGAAACCTAATTCTTTTAATTGTGGGTAAACTTCATCTTCAATTTGACTCCGCTGTTGTGCAATCACACCGTCAAAGCCTTGCAAGCGTTGAACGGTATCAGGATGTAGTTCCCAATTGGCAGTTTGTACTTTAATATCAGAGTGGCGGGCTTGCCATTGTTTAATGGCTGGTAATTCATCATCACGTACACTAAGTAAAATTAATTTCATTGTTTAACTCCTCCTTATTTTTGGCGTTGCTTTTGGACGTAAGTTTGCATCAGCTGCATACCGCGTTGGATTTCTTCCATACTGGTAGCGTAACTAAATCTTAGATAGCCAGCGCCACCAGGTCCAAAGTAGGAACCGGGAACTGCAGCAACTTGGCCATTGGTAGCTAAGTCATGAGCAAAACGATCGTCATCTTGATCTAAATCAGACGGAATATGAGCAAAAATGTAAAATGCGCCACTAGGTGTTGCACAGTCAAAGCCCATTTGACTCATTTGTTCGACGATGTAATCACGGCGTTTTTGGTATTGCTGACGCATAGGAATGGCATCATCTTGGCCATTTTGTAAAGCTTCTGCAGCGGCATCTTGTGTGACTGTGGCTGCTGAAGTAATGGTGAATTGATGGATTTTGCTAAGTTCATCAGTAATTGCTTGAGGTGCACAGAGCAAACCAATGCGCCAACCAGTCATGGCATGTGACTTGGAGACACCAGTAACTAAAATCACTTGCTCATGCAGGCTTTTGGATAAACTGGCATGTGGTCCGTCATAATTTAATTCACTATATATTTCATCACAGAGGACAAAGATTGGTTGATCTTTGAGGACTGCCGCCAAACCATCTAATTCTTTTTGGGTATAAGTAACACCTGTTGGATTGCTAGGGTAATTTAAGATGACTAATCTCACGCCAGAACCAGCATCTTGGATTGCTTGCTTTAACATTTGTGGTGATAATTTAAAGTTATTGCTGGAAGTATCAACTAAGATAGGCTGTCCGCCAGCTAAGATAGTATCAGCAATGTATAAAGGAAATGTTGGTGTAGGAATAATTACCTTATCTCCAGGATTTAAAACCGACATGACTGCAGTATAAATACCTTCAGTAGCGCCAGCAGTGACAATAATTTCTTCAGGAGCATAATGCTGGTCATATTTTTTGGCTAAGAAATTTGAAGCAGCTTGGCGTAATGGCTGGGTACCATTGCTAGGCGCATAGTGTGAGTGATTATCTTGAATGCTGGTGATTGCAGCCTGTTTGATATGCTCAGGTGTATTAAAGTCGGGTTCACCGAGAGTGAATTTCACGACATTCTCAATTTTGTTAGCGAACATAGAGAAGGCCAAAATTGCTGAAGGCTTGACTTGGCTGAGTTGATGATTAAGATATTGGTTCATTTGCATAATAATTCCATCCTTTCCAAATAAAAAACCCAACAGATTTGTTTTAAGAAAATCTGTTGGGCTACTTTAAGTTTAATTATGATAGCGGCCTAGCAGATTTTCTTGAACCTGTTAGGTCGAAGTTTACTCAAGTAAATAAGCTTTCGTTCCTACAGGTGTCAAACACTTGTCTGGTGTTTGCACCCATATGATTGAGTACAAACACTAACTAAAGAAACGAAAGTAATAATACGCATTCAATTGTCGAACTTGAAGATTTAACATAATGATTTCTCCTGACTTAAATTGAATTGTCTCTAATTTAATATATCTAACCGGTAAATGTCAAGCTTTTTTTAATTTTAATTTAATTTATTAAGTTAAAAAACAATTTAAAAAAATATTTTAGGCTCGATAATGTTGTTATACCAAGGGCTTGGAGGCTACTGGCAAAATTTGCCTTTATTAGTAGATTTAATTTGTTTATAATTAGAAGCTGTTGACAAGAGGTGAATTTTCACCTATTGTACGAAGTACAAATTAATTAAAGGGATGATGCTTGTGTCAATCTGGCAGAAAATTACACAAAAGGCCGATGTACAACAATATTTGCGAGAAGACGTACATTTTCAAAAGACACTGCGTGCTAAAGATCTAATGGCCTTAGGGATTGGCGCAGTTATCGGAACAGGAATATTTATTTTACCCGGAACTGTGGCTGCAACTGTTAGTGGCCCCGGAGTTATTTTGAGCTTTTTGATAGCGGCAGTTGTGTGTGCAACAGCGGCTATGTGCTATGCAGAATTTGCTTCTGCCTTGCCAGTTGCTGGTAGTGCTTATTCTTATGGGAATATTGTTTTTGGACAGTTGATTGGGTGGATTATTGGTTGGGCCCTCATTTTGGAATATATGTTAGCGGTCGCGACAGTTTCTGTAGGATTTTCTGCTTACTTTAGTGCTTTTTTGAAAGGCTTTGGCATTAGTTTGCCGCAAGCTATTTCCGGACCACTGAATTTGCAGCAGCATACCTATGTGAACTTAGTTGCCGTGATTGTTGTTTTATTGATTTCGGCTATGTTATCACGGGGAATGAGAAGCTCTATGAAAATTAATGACTGGATGGTCGTAATTAAGATTGTGATTATTGCAATTTTTATTGCAGTGGGAATTTTCTATGTTAAACCAAAGAATTGGTCACCTTTTATGCCCTTTGGAACTTCCGGTGTTTTGACTGGTGCTTCGACTGTTTTCTTTGCCTACCTTGGTTTTGATGCTGTGTCATCATCAGCACCAGAAGTTAAAAATCCACAAAAGAATTTGCCTATTGGAATTATTGGTACTTTGATTGTTGCAACCATCTTGTATATGGCGGTCGCGACTGTTCTAACCGGGATGGTTCCTTATACCAAATTAAATGTTGCTGATCCTGTGGCCTTTGCACTGCAATTTTTCCACTTGAATACTGTGGCGGGTATCATTTCCGTAGGAGCCATGGCTGGTATGTTTACGATGATGGTGACTATGATTTATAGTAGCTCTCGGCTGGTTTATGCGATTGGTCGTGATGGTTTGCTGCCGAAATTTTTAGGAAGCATTAACGATAAGCATTTACCTAATAATAGTTTAATTGTTGTAACCATTATCATCGCAGTTATGGGTGGCTTTATTAATCTGAACCAGTTAGCTGAATTAGTTAATATAGGAACGTTAATTGCCTTTGCTTTTGTTTCGATTGGAGTTGTACCTTTACGAAAACGCCAAGATATTAAAAATGACGGTTTTAAGGTACCATTATACCCAGTTTTGCCGATTATTTCGCTAATTTTATGTCTTTACTTGATGACTAAATTGAAACAAATTACCTGGATTGCTTCAGCTATCTGGTTTGCGATTGGAATCGTAATTTATTTGACATACAGTATTAATCATAGTAATTTAAACCAAAAAAAGGCTCATGATTAACACTGGCTTTTAATAAATAAACAATGGTGCTCTTTAGTTCATGAAAATGAACTGAAAAGCACCATTATTTGCTTTAAGAAGTGATATAAATTAACACCAAAATTAATTGACGCTGACCTTAATTGCGGTATAGTAACTTTAACATTTTTAAATTATTAAAGGAGGTATAGTGATGTTAGTTAAACCACCAATGTTACATAAGGGTGATCAAGTAGCTATAGTTAGTTTGTCTCAAGGAACATTAGGAGAAAATTTTGCCCACCATCAACGCCAACTGGGCATTCAACGCTTGCAAGAATTTGGGTTGCGGCCTGTTTTTATGGACAATACTTTAAGAGGAATTAATTATCTCAAAACCCATCCTCAAGCTCGCGCCCAAGATTTGAAGCAAGCATTTGCAGATGAGCAAATCAAAGGAATCTTTGCGGCTATTGGTGGTGAAGATGCTTTTAAATTAGCTCCTTATTTACTAGAAGATGAAAAATTTAAGCAAAATGTTCTCCATCATCCCAAGCTATTTAGTGGCTTTTCAGATACAACAGTAAATCACTTGATGTTTTATCAGATAGGAATGCAGAGCTTTTATGGTCCTAACTTTTTAAATGACTTAGCTGAATTGAGTCCCCAATTGCTGCCTTACACTAAAAGAACTTTGGAGCATTATTTTGTCAATTCAACACAAACAACTGTGGAAGCTAGCACTGTTTGGTATGAAGAGCGGACAGATTTTTCGGCGGCTCAAGTTGGAACCTTACGTCCACAGCATAAAGATGAAGGTTATGTGGTTTTACGCGGACACGGTCTAGTTGAGGGACGATTATTAGGCGGTTGTATTGAAACTTTGACTGATTTGTTAGTAGGATCACGCTATCATGAAGAAATAGCTATTAATTCTAAGTATCAGATTTTTCCGTCAGTCCAAGAATGGCAAGACAAGATTTTATTTATTGAAACCAGTGAAAATCAGCCAACGCCAGATAAATATCGCAAATTACTGAATATTTTAAAAACAGCTGGTGTTTTGCAGGCTGTGAAAGCCATTATTGTGGGAAAGCCACAAAATAAGAAATATTATACCGAATATCAGCAAGTACTTTTAGATATGACTGACCTAGAGCAAACGCCTATTTTGTATAATTGCAATTTTGGCCATGCTTATCCGCGGGCGGCTCTACCATATGGTGCCCAAGCTCAAATTGATTTTGATCAACGCAGCTTAACAATTATGGAACCATGGTTTCAAGATGTTGATTAATAAGGCCATCTCTGATTTGAAAAAGTATTGACATACCTCATGATTGTTAGTTAAAGACTAATGATTGTGGGGTTTTTTAAAAAAATTTTTGAAAAGACTTTTATTTTAGCAGGGTTGTGGTATACTATGTACATAATACACAGTAACACGAGGAGGATAATGAAATGAGCTTATTAACTACCCAAGATATTGTCCGTACATACGGCAAAGGTTCCTCACAGTTTCAGGCTTTGCGTGGCGTAAGTTTACAAATTGAACAGGGCGAATCAGTAGCCATTGTTGGTAAAAGTGGCTCCGGCAAGTCGACTTTAATGCACATTATGGCTTTATTAGATCAGCCAACTTCGGGCACAATTACGCTAAACGGTCAGCCTACTCAAAATATCAAGGCTAAGACCTTAAATAAAATTCGTAATCAAACATTTGGTTTTGTTTTTCAACAATTTTTCTTAAATGCTAAGGATTCGGTTTTAGAAAATGTAATGCTGCCCTTAAAAATTGCTGGTATTACAGGTAAGAAGCGCCGAGAAAAAGCCCTGGCGGCAATTGAAGCAGTTGGTTTAAGCGAGAAGAAAAATAATCGTGCCAGTGATTTATCTGGAGGACAAAAACAGCGGGTCTGTATTGCTAGAGCTCTAGTGAATAATCCTCAAATCATTTTTGCGGATGAGCCAACTGGCAATCTGGACTCTAATACTAGTGAAATTATTGAAAATATTTTGTTTGATTTACACCAAAAGCACAATATCACTTTAATCATTGTGACTCATGATGACGAATTAGCAGCTAAATGCCAGCGGCAAATTCAAATCAAAGATGGCCAAATTGTAGCAGAAAAAGGAGAAAACTAATGAAATTTTCGGATATTTTACGTTCAGCAAATACTAATCTTTGGCACAATAAAGGCCGGACCATCTTGACGGTAGTTGCGGTCATGATTGGGGCATTAACAATTGCGATTACGCTGGGCATTAATAATGGCGTTAATGATTATGTCTCCAAGCAAGTAGCCAATGTTGGCAGAAAAGATGTAATGCAGATTATTCCTTCCACCGGTGCCGATCAAAAAACCGATGCACCCAAAAAATATGATGCTAATCGGGGCAGTGCTACCGATCAAGAAAATATCACGCCTAAAAAATTAAAAAAACTTAAAGCAATGAAATCTTTGAAGAATGTTCAACCGATCCAAGATTCTAGTATTGACTATGTCCAAGGTCCTAATCATTCTAAATACATTATTCAAGCCCAACCGCCAACTGGGGTAAATGTTGATTTGAAGCAAGGTCGCCAAGCGGCTAAAAAAGGCACCAACTCAGAAATTGTTTTAGCAAGTGATTATGTCAAAGTCTTAGGTTTTAAGTCTGCTAAGCAAGCTATCGGCAAGACCATTAAAGTGGCTGCATCGGCACAAGCTACCAACCAGCAAACTGTTGTATCAGCGAAGATTGTTGGCGTTAGAAATCCAAGTATTCTTTTAGCTGGCCAATCTATTATTAGTCAGGGCTTAGCAGATAAAGTTTCGGATATTAATCAAACTGGGTTACCGGCCAAGATGAAACAAAACTACTATGGGGCTACTGCCACAGTGAAGAATCCCACTGATGCAAACATTGCTAAAGTTAAAAAGCAGTTAGCTGACCAAGGCTATCAAGCCCTAACACTTCAGGATACCATCAGCAACTTGCGGCAAATAGTAAATGCGATTACTGGAGTTTTAATTGTCTTTGGTGCTATTGCCCTCTTAGCAGCCAGCTTTGGCGTAATTAATACCTTGTACATGTCCGTGCGCGATCGGACTCGGGAAATTGGCTTAATGAAAGCCCTTGGTTTGAGCCGTGGTAAAGTCTTTTTAACCTTTAGTTGTGAATCCTTATTAATTGGTTTAATTGGTTCAGTTATGGGTATTTTATTAGCTGCCGGTTTAGGGAAAATCTTAAATCAAGTAGCTGCAAACAGCTTTTTGAAGGGATTGGCCGGCTTTACATTAGTGCAATTCACCTGGAGTTCAGTGCTGCTGATTGTTCTTGTTATTTTGCTGATTGCCTTTTTGGCAGGAACTTTACCAGCACGGCGAGCAGCTAAACTAGATCCAATGACGGCTTTGCGTTATGAATAAAAATTCAACAATATTGGGCGTTATTACTAGTACTAATGCTAAATAAAAATTAGTTATAAAAAGTCGAGGTAAACATTGGCCTCGGCTTTTATTGTATATTATTTTTAATAGTGTATTGACAAATCTTTGTAAATGTTAGATGATATTAATCATATTTTAATTGATTAATAATAAGTTATATATAAATTAGAGATTATTTTAATTAAAAAGGGGTTGATAGTTATGAAACAACAAGATGTTTTGAAAACTGAAAAAGAAGTTTTAGCACCTGCAGTCAGGATTCCATATTTTGATATTGTAATTGAGCGGGGCCAAGGCGCCATTCTAACAGATTTAGATGGCAAAGATTACATTGATTTATTAGCCAGTGCTTCTTCGACTAATACAGGTCACTCGCACCCCCATGTGGTAGAAGCCATTTGTGCACAGGCTAAAAAGCTCATTCAATATACACCTACTTATTTTGCTAATGGACCAGCCGCTCAATTAGCCCAACGCTTAGCTCAATTAGCTCCCATTAGTGGTCCAGTTCAGGTGGGCTGGGGCAATTCTGGTTCAGACGCCAATGATGCCATTATTAAATATGCTCGTGCTTATACCAAGCGCCAATATATCGTGAGTTTTACAGGGGCATATCATGGTTCGACCTACGGTTCGATTAGTATCTCTAGTGTAAGTTTGAATATGAGCCGTAAGATTGGTCCTTTACTGCCAGGAATTGTTAAGGCACCTTATCCAGATATTAGTCAAAAACCCGCAGCTGAAAGTTTGACTGATTTTATTGAGCGGCAATGGCAGGCCTTTTTACTGCCATTCTCTACATATTTGCCAGTTGAAGAAGTGGCGGCTATTATTATTGAACCAATTCAAGGTGATGGCGGCATTGTCAAAGCACCAACAGAATATTTGCGTCGTTTACGCCAATTTGCTTTAGAGCATGGGATTGTTTTTGCTATTGATGAAGTTAATCAAGGCATGGGGCGGACAGGCAAATGGTGGTCAATTCAGCAATTTGATTTGGAACCGGATTTAATGTCTGTAGGTAAATCTTTAGCTTCAGGGCTGCCTTTAAGTGCAATTATTGGGCGAACTCCAATCATGCAGTCCTTACAAGCACCAGCTAACACTTACACTACTGCTGGTAATCCTGTCACGACGGCAGCCGCTAATGCTACTATTGATGTTTTGGAAAATGAGCACTTGCTCCAACGCTCACAGCAGTTAGGTCTCCAAGCCCAGGCCTTCTTTACTAAAATGCAGCAGCAATTTGATTTTATTGGAGGTGTACGATTTTATGGATTAGATGGGGGCATTGATATTGTTGACGCAGCCACCGGCAAACCTGATCCTCAAATGACTACGAAGTTGATTTATCGAATGTTTGAATTAGGCGTCTTAATTATTAGTTTACGCGGATATACATTACGCTTTCAGCCGCCGTTAGTAATTAGCAGTGAACAATTACAACAAGTGTTTGCTAAATTTGAACAAGCGTTTGCTGAATTAGCAGCTGGTAAATTGAAATTGCCAGCGAATGCTGAACAAATCGGTTGGTAAAAATTATTAAAGCTTATTACATTAAGTGATAGTTTTTTAAAATGATTCTAACCCTTTTTTCTCATTCAAATTGATGTATAATAAAGATAGTTGTAAAATATGAGGAGGAATTTTTTATGAGTAAATTGGATAACATGAAAGATAAGGTTGAAGGCGCTGCTAAAGAAGTTGAAGGCAAAGCACAAAAGGTTGCTGGTAAAGCAAAGGATAAGGCTGAAGATTTAAAAGAATCAGCTAAAGATGCAATTGATAAAGCTAAGAAATAACGAAGCTTAATTATGAACATTACTTATGACAGGATTGGGACAATTGTTCCAATCCTATTTTTGTGTTTGGCAGTTTTGCTATGACTATACTTGAAGTGCAGTTATTAAATCTGAATATTTTAATTGACGATAAGCAGGAAATGTTTTATTATAAATATTAGTTAGTTAAATATAAATCTAACTAATTAATCGATTTGTTAAATAAACCTGTGAAGGAGTGTCTTAAAATGTCTGAGAACACGCAAAATTTATTTGATCTTTTTACTAAATTACTCAGGAACCCGGAATTTATTATGGCAATTCACCAAAATCATTATCGGCATAGTGATTTTGGTGTTGAAGGCCGGGGCCCCGGTCGCGTCTTGCGTTTGATTGCACAGCATGATGGATTAACTAACAGTGAAATTGCAGAAATTCTCGATATTCGCCCTAGTTCGGTAACGGCTTTAGTTAATAAGTTGGTAGAACGAGATTTTGTGGAAAAAGAGCCTTTAGAAAATGATAAGCGTGTGACAATTTTAAAGTTGACTGCTAAAGGCAAGCAGGCTATTTCCCACGTTCAGACAGCCCAGGAGTCTTTGAATCAAGAGGTGTTCGCTAATTTAACTGCCGCAGAGCAGGAACAATTCGTACATTTGTTAACTAAGTTATTAGATAATTTAAAGCATATTGACTTAAGAGATCAACGTTATCAAGCCTTACATACTTATTGTTCACCAAGACATCACTTTCCTCGTTTTGAACCTGGTAGTTGGGAGCGATATTCAGGATTAAAGCATCATCATTGGTAGAATCAATTAGAAAACAAATCGTAGCGCTTTCAAATTTTCGTTTAAAATGCTAACATCTACTTGAGAAACATTTTAGTGGAGGTGCTGCATGTTCTTAATTGATACAAATAGAGATTCTAAGCCGCTTTATGATCCAATTATTAATCAGTCCTTGGATAATTATTTAATTCAAACCAAAAGGATTCAAGGACATGGCATTATTGCCTATATTAACCATCCTGCTGTGATTATTGGCGTCCATCAAAATGCCTACGCTGAAGTCAATTTATCTTATTTAAAGGCACATAATATTGATTTAGTCCGGCGATCTTCTGGCGGTGGGGCGGTATATCAAGATTATGGTAATATAATTTTTGAAAATATAGTAGTTAATGATCCTACTGCAAAGGTTGATAATTATGCGGCAATTGGCGCACCGATTTTAAGTGCTTTACAAGATTTAGGAGTAAATGCACAGTTAAGCGGCCGTAATGACCTCGTGATTGAAGGCAAGAAGTTTTGCGGCATGACCATGGTTAAAGTGGGCGATTCCTATGCTGCTGGTGGGACAATTATGTTTGATTTGGATAATCAAGCGGCACGCCAAGTTTTAACACCTAATCAAGAAAAATTGCAATCAAAGGGCGTTAAATCAGTTGACAAGCGGATAACTAACATTAAGCCTTATCTGCCCGCACAATATCAACATTGGACTGGAGAAGACTTTAAAAATTATTTATTGTGTCATATGTTTGGAGTCAAGAATTTAGCGGAGATTGAGACTTATTCTTTAACAGCTGCCGACTGGCAAAATATTGATAATAATTTAAAGACCAAATATAAGACCGACGAATGGAATTTTGGTAAGAATCCCGGTTATCATGAATATGTTTCGCATCATTTTGATATTGGGACCGTTGCTTTTAATTACACGGTTACTGATGGCATAATTACCGAATGCCAAATCTATGGAGACTTTATTACTAAAGGGGATGTCGAAGTTATCGATCAGCGTCTTATTGGGACAAAGTATGAGCGCTCGGCTTTAATTCAAGCTCTAGAAAAAAGTAATCTTGAACAAAATTTAGGTAAGATTGGGCCCAAAACGGTGGCAGATTTAATTTTGAAAAAATATGAATAGTTAATTGAACTGGATCTAATTTAGCTGAAAAGTAATATTAATAAAGCGTCTTTTAATCTAATTGATTAAGAGGCGCTTTAATATTATTATGATAGTTATTTATATACGTAAATTTGTAGTGTTGTTATAATTATTCTAACTGCAAAAGAGAAGGTAATAACAATGTGTACAAGTATTTCTTTAACAGCAGACAATGGGCAAGTATTTTGGGGTCGGACTATGGATTTAAATGTTGGCGTATTTGAAGATGATGCTGGATTGCCTGCTGAAATCATTAATATCCCTAAGGGTGCTAAAATCACCAGTCGCTTGAAATCTTGGCAAAGTAAATATGATGTGATGGGCATTGGGTCAGCTAAGAATCTTAATATGTTTGATGGGGTTAATTCTGCCGGTTTAGCTGGGGATTTACAGGTATTACTGGAGAGCAGTCATGGCTCCTTACAACAGTTACAAAAGCGCAATTTGCAGCCGCTCTTGGGAGAAGAATTAGTTACATTTGTTCTATCTAATTTTAAAAGTGTGGCCGAAATCAGACAGCACATTCAAGAATACGGGCTCTTATATCATCCTTATCGCCATGGTTTTATTCGTTCACAGTTTTCGGGACACTATGTTTTTATTGATGAAACTAATGACAGTGTCATATTAGAGCCGACTGATCAAGGTGCATTTAAAATTTATGATAGTGTAGGTGTGATGACAAATAGTCCGGAATATATTTGGCATGTGACTAATTTGCGAAATTATGTTAATTTAACTAATTTGAATCCGCATAAGAGTAGAATTGTTTATAATAATCGTCTGGCATTAACTCCGATTGCGACCGGGACGGGTTATGGCATGTTAGGTTTACCGGGTGATTACACTTCACCTTCACGCTTTGTTCGGGCTGCCTTATTGGCTAATAGTTTAGAGAAATTCCCGGCTCAAGATGGGATGAACCAATTATTTTCTGTTTTACAGTCTGTTATTGTCCCTCGGGGTATTCAGCGTGGCTACAAAAATAGCCCGGTGAGTGATCATACTCGTTATTGGGTAGGTTATGATTTAGCCGCTCGGAAATTGTTTGTCCGTACCAGCCTGGGTCTGGCCTTTAATACTAGTACTTTAACTTTGGGCCGCTCCGGGATTACGCGAACTAAAATCAAGATATCTAATCAGGTAATTGAATTGGATTAATAATTTATTTTTTAATAGGTGGTTATAGTAAAGAAAACAGGGTAGGATATTTCGTCCTACCCTGTTTTTGTGAGTTAGATAAGTAATGCTTAGGAATTTTGTTTTTGGTAGTTAGTCACATACTGATCCAATTCTGCTAAGTAGATTTGTTTTTGTTCAGGACTAATCCAAGAAGTTGTAAAGGAATTACGAGCTAATTGGACAATTTGCTCTTGAGTTAAATTAAATTGTTGTGCGATTGCGTAATAATTGTCGTTAATATAGCCACCAAAATAAGCAGGATCATCTGAGTGAATGGATACGGGCACACCTTGAGTTAATAGTTCAAGAACTTCTTTACCCTTCATTTCAGGAGTAACAAAAGTGTTGGAGAGCGGACAAGAAGTTAGGCCAATATGATTTTTAGCCGCAAAGGCTACTAAATCAGCATCTTCAACTATGTTGGTGCCGTGATCTAATCTTTCAACTCCCATAATTTCTAAGGCTTGTCGGATATGCTCAATGGAATCTTTTTAGTCAATATCACAATGCGTAGTTAAATGCAGACCTGCAGCAGCAGCATCTTCAAATTGACGGGCAAATTTTAAAGGTGGATTGTTGTGTTCATCTGAATCTAAGCCAATGCCGATAATTTTGTCTTTATAATGTAAGGCTTCTGCTAAGGTCTGACGGGCGGATTCTTTGGAAAAATCACGCAAAAAACACATAATCAAGCGGGCATCAATATTTAAAGCACGCGCGTCAACAGTGGCTTGATATAAGCCGTTAATGACAGTAGCAAAATCAATCCCGCGGCTGGTATGAGCCTGGGGGTCAAAGAAAATTTCGACATGGCGGACATTATTGGCTGCTGCTCGCTTTAAGTATGCCATAGCCAAGTCATAAAAGTCGGCTTCATGTTGTAAGACATTCATAGCGGGATAATATACTGCTAGAAAAGAAGCCAAATCATGGTAATTATAAGTCTTTTTAATTTCAGCAATCGAAGTTTGACCAATATCAATGTGGTTTCGTTGGGCTAATTTTAATTTTAATTCAGGTTCTAAAGTACCTTCAATATGCAAATGTAATTCTGCCTTGGGCAGGCCTTCGGTAAATTGTTGAGTGACAGTAGTGGACAATATGACTACCTCCTTGAATTAATGTTCGTTTATAACTGAATAAATTTAGCATATCAGATTTTATTAAGATTTTCAATGATTAAAATACGAACTTTAGTGTTGTATTTTAGAAAAATGTATGGAATAATACGGACATAAACAAATTCTGATAAGGGGTGTTTAAAGTAGTGATGAACGATAATCAGGGTATTTTAGATCAGGTCTTTCATTTATCTGAACAACATACGACTGTTCATAGAGAGATGTTGGCCGGTTTAACGACCTTTGTATCTATGGCTTATATCTTGTTTGTTAATCCTAGTATTTTAGGTGCTTCAGGAATGGATAAGGGCGCTGTTTTTACAGCAACAGCGCTTTCGGCCATTATTGGCTGTTTGTTGATGGCTTTTTTGGCTAATTATCCAATTGCTATTGCTCCCGGGTTAGGTGATAATGCCTTTTTTACTTATTCAGTGGTTTTGGGAATGGGTATTTCCTGGCAAAAGGCTTTAGCAGGGGTATTTGTTGCCTCAGTACTTTTTACGATTTTATCCTTTTTTAAAATTCGCGAAATTGTTATTGATGCAATTCCCCAGGAATTAAAATCAGCGATGGCGGCTGGAATTGGTATTTTTATTGCTTTTGTCGGCTTACAAGGTGGCGGTTTAGTAGTTGCTAGTAAGTCTTCTTTAGTCGCAATTGGTTCTTTTACCAAACCTACAACTTTGCTAACTATTTTTGGGATTTTTGTTATTGGAATTTTAATGGCTCGAAAAATTCCCGGGGCAATTTTTATAGGTCTAGTAGCCACTACGCTTTTAGGATTAGTTACCGGTTTAATTAAAGCCCCACAACAATGGATTTCTTTAACGCCGAGCTTAAAGCCAACTTTTGGTGTGGGTATTGCTAATCTGTCGATTATCACGGATCCGCAAATGTGGGCGGTAGTGCTCATTTTCTTATTAGTAGCCTTTTTTGATACTGCTGGGACACTGATTGGTCTAGCTCAGCAGGCTGGAATTATGAAAAATAATAAAATGCCTCGAATTGGTCGCGCTTTAATGGCCGACTCGTTATCAATGTTAGCAGGTGCAGTTATGGGCACTACGCCTACTTCAGCTTATGTAGAATCTTCGGCTGGCATTGCTATCGGTGGGCGTACTGGTTTAACAGCTTTGACCACGGGCGTCTTATTTGTTTTGAGTTTGTTATTTTCGCCGTTATTGACAATTGTAACTAATCAAGTTACTGCGCCTGCTTTAATTGTTGTAGGAGTTTTAATGATGTCATCCTTGCGCGAAATTGATTGGGATAAATTTGAAGTAGCCTTGCCAGCTTTTTTGGTAGTGATTGGAATGCCGCTGACATATAACATTTCTTATGGTATTGCCTTTGGCTTTTTAACTTATCCTATTTTAATGACTGCTGCTGGGCGTCGCAAAGAAGTTAACCTAATCACTTGGATTTTATTTTTTGTCTTTATTTTATTACTATACATTTTAAATATTATGCCGAATGGAACTACCGCATAACTGGGGAGGAAATTTTAATGACAACAGTTGATCAACTAGAATCATACATTACTGCTGGTGCCGCAAAAATTCCGGCTGATTTGGTGATTGAAAATGGTACTTTAGTAAATGTTAATACCGCTGAATATTACGCTGCTAATGTAGCTATCTATCAGCAACGCATAGTCGCGGTAGACCAAGATATCACGGCATATATTGGACCGCAGACACGCCATATTAATGCCGCAGGTAAATACTTAGTTCCTGGACTGATTGATGGCCATATTCACGTGGAGTGCAGTAAATTAAGCATGACACGCTTTGCACAGGCAGTAGTTCCTCATGGAACTACCAGTATAGTGACTGGCTTGGATGAGTATATTTCAGTTGTAGGAATAACAGGCCTAAAAGAAATTTTTGCTGAAATCAAGCAAACACCGCTAAAAGTTTTTTGGGGATTGCCTTATAAGACGCCCTATACTATTCCTAAGTCTACAATTGCTTATGAAGTATCCGCTCAAGATCATGAAACTTACTTACCGAAACCTAATTGCTATGGAGTTTGGGAAACCGTGCGTGAAGCAGTTCAATTAAAGGACAAAGATACTTTAAAAGCATTAAGCCTTGCCCAAAAATATCATAAACCTATTTTTGGATGTTCACCCATGGCGACAGGTGTTGATTTGAATGAATTTTTAATGAGTGGAGTCCAAATTGATCATGAAAGCTATAGTCCTGAAGAATTACTAGAAAAAGCCCGTAAGGGCCTTCACGTGGTTCTAAGAGAGTCGTCGGTAACTAAATTTTTACGTAAAAATATCCAAGCTTTAACTAAAGGCCCTGCCGGGATAGCTCGCCAGATGAGTTTTTGTACAGATGATGTGACAGCGCATGATATCCTAACTCAGGGTCACTTAGATCATTTAGTGCGCTTAGCTATTCAAGCGGGTGTAGACCCTATGACTGCAATTCAGATGGCAACGCTCAATAGTGCCCAGGCTTATCAAATTGAACAAAAGGTTGGCTCAATTGCGCCTGGTAAAGACGCGGATATTCTTTTGATAGATCGTCCGGAGTCATTTCAAGTAGAAACAGTTATTAGTAAAGGTCAAGTAGTTATGTTGCAAAAGCAGATTCTACCGAACTTTCAACCGCCTCAACGTAGTGCACATCTACAAGCAACAGTGCAGCATGCACCACTAACGGAGCATGATTTTGCTTATCCAGTAAATATTAATAAGGGCCAAGTTACAGTTCAAACAATTAATAGCGTAGGACCCTTTGTTAGAAAACGGCGCGATGTTCAATTGGCTGTACAAGACGGCTTAGTATTACCTAGTGTGCAACAAGATACAGCTTTGGTGTCCGTTATTGAACGCTATGGCATCAATCAAAATCATGCTCGCGGCTTTATTTCGGGTTGGTCACTACAACAAGGTGCTATTGCTACGACGGCTGCTCCGGATGACAATAATTTAGTAGTTGCTGGCGTGGACACAGATGATATGGCTTTTGCGGCTAATACACTCATTGAAAATGGGGGTGGCCAAGTGGTAGTTGCAGCTGGGAAAGTACTAGCATTTTTAAAATTGCCGCTTGCCGGTATCGCTAGCGACTTGCCGCCGCAAGAGTTAGCTCAAAAAGAATTAGAATTAAAAGCTGCCGCTGAACAATTAGGCTGTCATTTACCCGATCCCTTATTTTATTTATCATTTCTTCCCATCACGGCAATACCAGATTTAGCGATTACTGATGGCGGAAATGTTGATTATACACATTTAACTTATTTTGACCCCATTTTAGACATGCATGCCGAATAACTTTTCCCTGAAGGGTTATGTACTAGTTTACTTTTAGATAATTTTTGTGCTAAAGTAGATTAAATTTACACTATTATGGAGGTAAGAAATTTTGGACCGTTCGGAGAAGTTTACAAAATTGGGGCTCACTTTTGACGATGTGTTATTAATTCCTGCTGCTAGTGATGTTTTACCTCGTGAAGTGAATACCGCAACACAGTTGGGAACAAACTTACATTTGAAAATACCGGTATTAAGTGCAGGTATGGATACTGTCACAGAAGCTCCCATGGCAATTGCTTTGGCTCAGCTGGGAGGATTAGGCGTAATTCATAAAAATATGAGTATCGCCGATCAAGTTAAGCAAGTTACAACAGTAAAACAACGTGCATCTTTGTCGGCAGATTCAGCAGTTGACGAAAAAGATCACTTGTTAGTGGCGGCCGCTATTGGTATTTCTGAAGAAACCTTTACTCGGGCTCAAGCTTTAATTGATGCGGGCGTAGATGCAATTGTAATTGATACAGCTCACGGACATTCTCAAGGTGTTCTAAATAAAATAGCCGAAATTAGAGCTACTTATCCTCACCAAACACTTATTGCTGGTAATGTTGCTACAGCAGCTGGCACGAAAGCCTTATTCGAAGCTGGAGTTGATGTGGTAAAAGTAGGAATTGGACCAGGTTCAATTTGTACTACCCGAGTCATTGCTGGTGTGGGTGTACCTCAAATTACAGCAGTTTTTGATGCAGCACAAGTTGCACAACAATATGGTAAACAAATTATTGCTGATGGGGGAATTAAATATTGCGGTGACATTGTAAAAGCCTTAGCAGCTGGAGGTAATGCAGTGATGTTGGGCAATATGTTGGCCGGAAGCCTGCAAGCACCTGGTGAAGTCTTGACTGATGAAAAGGGTAATCAATATAAAACCTATCGGGGAATGGGATCCGTAGCTGCTATGAAAGAAGGCTCTTCAGATCGTTATTTCCAAAGCAAAGTTCATGAAACTAAAAAACTAGTGCCAGAAGGTATCGAAGGAAAGTTGCCTTATAAGGGCGATGTGAATGATATTATCTATCAAATTGTCGGCAGTTTACGTTCAGGTATGGGTTACGTGGGAGCTCATACAATTGCTGATTTGATTAATAAGGCTCAATTTATCCAAATTACTAATGCTGGTTTAACAGAGTCACATCCACATGATATTACAATAACTAAACAAGCTCCGAACTATCACCGGTAATTTATTCTTCTTTATCTTTATAAGAAGAGTAAAAGTAAAACTAGAAATAGCCGCAAAATTGAAAAACATATTTTGCGGCTATTTCTATGCAGCACAGAGTCCTAAATCTAAATTAAAATAGGAAATTTAAGGTGCAATTTGGTGTATCATCGTGCCCATGTCCAGAGCAAAACGGTTCACATATCAACTTAAATTAATTGGTAGATTGTATTAAAAAGATTACGGATTAACTTAAAAAATATTATTAGATACTTAGTTCGTCGCCATCTTTAGCAGCAGATGGGAGGCGACTACGATGCAATAATTGATCGATAAAATAAAACAAGTGTCTATCTATTCTCCCACAATAATGCAATGTCTCTCGATCGCTAGTATTGTCTAAAAATATGAGAAACTTCAATTATGATGAGAGCTGTCTTATTATTTTAATATGAATTTGAAACTGTTTTAGAAAACTAATATAAAGAATTATATACATAATTTAAAACTCTATTATCTCGAGCAAATAATGAAACTTTTCTCCTAAACGTATTGTCAAGTTGCTTCATGGCTAATTTTGTTGGGGCAAGAGTTACTTTGTTTACAGCTAATGATTTTGGCAAAATTGTTACATAATTTGATCTTGAAACTATGGAAATAGTAGACTCACTATAATCTACTTCAATAATTTTAGGTGCAGTAATATTCAATTCATTATAAATTTGAACTATACGTTTATGTATAGGACAATATTTAGGGTACATTATAATGTTTAATTTTTTAATATTATTAGCACTAATACTATTTTCCTTAATTCGTGCAATATCTGGGTTTTTACTAGAAAATACTAAGCAGTAAGGCTCCTCAAATAACTTTATTTCTTCAAATTTTCCCAGTATTTCTTTTTTAAAAGCAGTATCCATTAATATAGCATCAAGTTTTTTATTGTTAAAAGGAACTATTAAATCAAATATTTTATTAGTTATATTTATTTTTTTGAAATTTGATATAGATATTGCAAAAAATGAAGGATACATGTATGAAGAAATACTATCTAAAGTTCCTATCTTTAGATTTTTCATGTTAATATTGTTGTCTTCAATAATGTTATTACGCAATTTTTCAAACTGATCTATTATTTTTTGAGCTTCTAAGTATATTTTTTGACCATCTAATGTTAATTCCATTCCAGTTGAACTTCTTATGAATAATTGTTTACCATAGTAATTCTCTAAGTTCTTTATTTTTTTACTTATTGCTGGTTGAGTTTGCATTAGTATACTGCTAGCTTTATTAATACTTTTTAAATCAGCTACAGCTATCAATATGTATAAAAGCTCAATATTAAAAGAATTGATATTTATTATGATTTCTCCCCCATATATTTTAATTTCAACGATATTCTTATAAGTTATACCCCCATATTATAAATCAATTATTCTATATTTAAAATGTAAATGTTATTCTTCTTTTAATAAAGGAGGTGATTTTTATATGCGTAGCAAAACTACAAGCTTTATCAAATATTCTAATATTTTAGAAGTTCTTTTCATGCATTACCTATAGCTAAAAATAAATTAAATGATGAATCTACTATATCAAAGAAAAATATTTTGTGTGTCATTGAAAATCTATTAAAAAATTTAAATATTAATACATCAGTTAAGCTCGTAGACAATATAAATTATAGTCTATCAGGCAAAGTAAAGTATGATAATTTTTTAAAATAAAAATAGGAGTAGAGAATATGTCAAAAAAATACCTTTATGGCTTGTTACTTTGCCTGGTTTCCGTTTTATCATGGGGTGGGATGTTTCCAGTTATGGCTCCCGCTTTAAAGATTATTGATCCATTTTATTTCACATTACTAAGATATGGTAGTGTTGCAATCATTTTTGCCATTATCTTATTAATTGTAGAAGGACCTAAAGCTTTTCAAACTGAGGGTCAAACTGGTAAATTATGGATTTTCGGCACCTCAGCTTTTGCTGGCTTTAGCTTTTTAGTATTTTTAGGTCAACAAATTGCTGGATCATCTGGTTCAATTATTGCTTCGGTTATGATGGCAGTTCAACCCTTATTAGGTGTACTTGTGAGTTGGGTATATCGCGGAGTCAAACCTACTACAGTCTCACTTATTTCTATGATTGTAGCTGCTATTGGTGTATTTATGGTCGTTACTAAGGGTAACGTTTCAGTTTTAGTTTCTGGTCATAATACAGTTTTAGCAATGGTGCTAATCTTATTGGGAGCTTTATGTTGGGTTATTTACACTACTGGCGGTGCAGATTTTCCTGAATGGAGTATCTTGCGGTATTCTACTTTAACCTCAATTTTAGGAGTGTTTTCTGTTATAGCCGTATTAATAGTAACAACTGCAATGGGGTGGTTGAAGGTACCAACAATGACGCAAATTGGTGGTGTCAGAAACGCCTTATTATATATGATTAGTCTTGCAGGAGTCATCGCAGTTTTTGCTTGGAATTTAGGTAATCGTATTGTTACTCCCATTAATGGAATTCTTTTTATGAATTTGGTGCCAATTACTTCTTTCATTATTACCATAATTAATGGTTATCATGTTTCATCATTTGAAATAATTGGTTGTTTAGTAACTATTGGGGCTTTGGTTGGGAACAATCTTTATAATCGTTATATTACAAAAAAGAAAAGTCAAGCAACAGCACAAGAAACTGTTAAATAAATGAGCATAAAAAACGAAGTTAGCACGTTCTTCGTCAAGGCAGTTCCCTTCCTGGCAAAATAGCTTACTGGATTGATCCTACTATTTTAAAATTCCTCAGCCAAGGTTATAAAATAATTATGGTAACAGGTACTAATGGCAAAACGGTAACAACGGCATTAATTAAGAATATTTTACAGCAAAAATATTCACATGTTCTAACAAATGCAAGTGGTTCTAATATGATACAAGGGATTATACGACTTTTTTAGCTGACTACATTAACGGAGAACAATGCTATAAAATTGCAGTTTTAGAAGTTGATGAATCAAATGTAGAAATAACTTGTTTTTCTATTACTCCTAGTTATTTTATTCTTACTAATATTTTTAGAGATCAGATGGACCGCTATAGTGAAACTTACACAACACTTGACAAAAACAGTAGCAAGTATTAAAAAGCTCCAAAAGAGTAGTTAATTATTAATACAGATGCTAATGTTTTCAATTTTACTAATTAACCAATCCAAAAATTTATTACGGCTTTAGCGATTATGGCAAAGAACAAAAAGATTTATTGGCACTAAGGAACGTAGATGGTGTCTTATGTCCTTATTGCAGACGGATTATGCATTATCATATTTTGACTTATAGTGGTTTGGGCAGCTACTTTTGTTTAAATTGCGAATTCAAACGACCAAAGATGAAATATCAAATTATAAAATTGATTAGCTTATTGCCTGATAAATCTGAATTTTCTATTAATAATAGTATATATTCAATTAATATTGGTGGTTTATATAATGTTTATAATATACTGGCAGCCTACGCAATAGAGAGAATTTGGTATTAAAAATTCTCAAATTAGGCAATCATTGTCTAAAAATAAACGGATCTTCGGTCAGCAAGAAGTTGTTCAATTGGATAATAAATAGCGGATGATTATTTTAGTAAAAATTCCCGTGGGATTGAATCAAGTAATCACAATGTTAAAAAACGATTCGATTAATTATTGTGTAAGTTTTGTTTTAAATTCTAATTATGCTGATGGATTAGATACCAGCTTGATATGGGATGGTAATTTAGAAGAATTGCCTTTTAACAGGATTAACAAAATAATTACTGGTGGCGAACGTGGTCATGATTTTAATTTTTGCTTTCAGGTTGCAGGAGCTCCAGAAGCGAGACTTTGGAACTAAGCAAACCTTGATCATTTGATTGGTGCATTGAGACAGCAATTATGTGGAAAGATTTATCTTCTTGCAACTTATACTGCAATGGTGCAAATAAGAAATAAGCTGCAATGTTAAATAAAATAACAGGAGGCGTTTTTACAATCCTTTATTTTATCAATATTACACAATACGTGTTAAATAGTTTGTAATTGTTGGTTATAACAAATGAAAAATATTTTAATGGGAATAAAACCTTTTAAAATAATTAATTTTCTTAAAGGAGAAAGAATATTATGGTTACAAAAGTGGGTATTAATGGTTTTGGTCGAATCGGTCGAATGGCTTTACGGAGAATTTTTGAAGTAGCAAAACATGACTTAGAAATAACTGCGGTTAATGATTTAACTTCACCAGAGATGTTAGCACATTTATTAAAGTATGATACTGCACATGGTATTTTTGACCATGAAGTTTCAGCAACTGATAATGCGATTGTTATTGACGGTAAAAAAATACCTGTATATGCTGAGGCTGATGCGCGTAATATTCCTTGGGTTAAAAATGATGGCGTTGAATTAGTTCTTGAAAGCACTGGATTTTATACTTCTAAAGAAAAAGCACAGGCTCATTTGGATGCTGGAGTAAAAAAAGTTTTAATTTCAGCACCTTCAGGTGACATGAAAACTATTGTGTATAGTGTTAATGATGATACTTTAACCAAAAATGATCGAATTATCTCGGCAGCTTCCTGTACTACTAATTGTTTAGCACCACTAGCTAAAGCGGTAAATGACGCTTTTGCAATTAAAGTTGGTACAATGACCACTGTACATGCCTACACTGCCACCCAAAAGTTGCAAGATGGTCCTGATCGTAAGGGCAATAAACGTTCAGCTCGCGCAGCAGCTGAAAATACAATTCCTCATTCTACAGGAGCTGCTAAAGCAATAGGTTTAGTAATTCCAGAATTACAGGGTAAGTTAAATGGTCATGCACAAAGAATACCAGTTATAACTGGCTCTCTTACTGAATTAGATGTGGTTCTGAGTAAGAAAGTGACAGTTGAGGAAGTAAATTCTGCTCTCAGAAAGGTCACCTTAGGTAATGAATCTTTTGGCTATAATGATGAAGATATTGTTTCTTCTGATGTTATTGGCTCTCAATATGGTTCAATTTTTGATCCTACTCAAACAGAAGTTGTGACAGCCGGTGATTTACAAATGGTCAAGGTTGTAGCTTGGTATGATAATGAATCGGGCTTTACCGCACAAATGATTCGGACATTACAAAAATTTTCAAATTTATTATGATAAAATTGAGCTATTTAAAAATATAAATAGCAGATTCTATAATTTATGATTATAAAAAGACTTTTTAGTTACTTGATTTAGAAGTAAATTCAAAGTCTTTTTAATTTAATTGATCTCGCAGATTCTATAATTAATCCGAACAGCTTTAATCTAAAAAACCCAAAGTAATTCCTTTACAATGGTAGTTACTACACAAACCATGAAAGAAGGATTATTTTGAGCACTACTACTTTAACACAGTTTGACCGCGGAGCGATAGCTCTTTTACACCAACAAGGTAAAACACAGCAACAAATCGCTACTTCAGTGGGCATAGCGGACATTCTACAATTAGTTCTTGTTATAATTAATGTTGGAACTTTCGGCATTGAGTTAACCAGATTAATTATAGAATTGATGAAATTCAACCAAAAAAATAACCGCCATGACTTTGACCAGTTAGCGGTTATTAAATAACTGTTATTGCGTCACCGTCTTTAAAACGGCTCTACATAAGAGTTGGTGTTACAGCACCAGCTCTTTTATTTATCTACATTATAGTATATCTGGTTTTGTTTGAAAGATGTTTGCAGATGAAAATGAGGAAAAGAGAGGGAAAATAGCTTATTTTTAAAAGCAAGCAATATTAGAACTAATTAAAATTTGATTTTATCAATCAGCAACTATCAATCAGAGTTATCATAGAGCTATGATATAATAATTTGGTAAGAAGTTTTATGGGCGGTGGCTGTTGGATCTTCAAGGAGGTGCTTGCGTATGAAGATACGGAAGAAAACTCATGAAAGGATATAACAGCACTCTTGAGTACTTTTCAAGTTTTGTCACTGATGATTTCATTTGCACTATTGGTAGTAGCAATTATGGATCATCATGATGACAAATAAAAAAGCTGTCCTCATCATAAACTTTAGTCGGTTATAGGACAGCTAATTTGCTTCTATAATGTATGGCTACCGCTCTTAAAGCGGCTTACATCAAGAGTTGGTGTTACAGCGCCAGCTCTTTTATTTATCTACATTATAGCATATCTGGTTTTGTTTGTAAGATATTTGCAAAGATCAAATTAATAATATTCTCTTTTTGAATTTCAAGCTTTTTGTACGTTTATGGCATCGACTGCATAGTTACTTTAGCTATAGAATTAATCAAAAATTAGTTCAAAATAATCGCCTACACTATAGTTGTACTTGATAAGCTGATTAATATTATTTTCTTGTAAAAATTTGTAATTTAATTCCAATAAAAGACATCATATCAACACCGCCATGAAGGCAGTAATATAAATTTTCTTTCATAAATAAAGTAGCAGGGTAATCTGATTAGTAAAGTTATATGTGACTTTAAAAAATTAATTATCTCCAAATTAAAATTCAACTTTACTGCAAATAATATTAATACTATTCTAATGTTATCGAATTAATTAGCAATGCAAGCTATGCAAAGGTTTGATAGGACACTACTTTCACAAATCAACTTTTAAACCGAAAGGACTTTTTGAAATTGTTGTTGGATAGATGATAATTTTAACATAATCTAAGGATAACCACTTTTTCCAGTTCTATGTACATCAGTCTAGAATGGATTTTCAGTTAATTTTGGAAAGATTAAATAATAATTATAAATGGAGTGAGCTTGAATAATATTTAAAATAATTTCATTCTCTGTTCAAGGAGCTGATGAGATGGAAATAAGACAATGCAATAAAATATTAATGATTATAATCTGGAGTATTTTTGTAGCTTTACTTACTGTTCAAATACCGAACATTATTGGCAAATTAACAGACGCATTTTTGAATAATAGGAATATTGATTACTTTCTCTTAACACTATTTGCTTTTTTGATCTTATCTAATTTACTAGCGTTAATTAACGAGTATTTAACAGAAAGAATTGGTTGTGATTACGCTAATGAAACCAGGCAGAAACTGATAAATAAGTATTTTACAATTAATTATGAAGCCAATATGGAGTATCAAAATGGAGATTATCGACAAATATTCTCTAATGATATTAATAACCTACAGTTAATGTTTTCTAATACAATACCAACATGTGTCCAGCAAGTCACAATGTTTATCGGAGCAGTTTATTTTCTATTCTGCATTAATAGTTGGTTATTGGTATGTGTGCTGCTCTCAACCTGTATTTATATTTTTCCATTTAAATTTTTCGGTAGAAAACAACATCAAGCAATACATGACTTTAGAAAAGCACAGGCTGATTTACAAGGAATTGTAGATAATACTAGTGATAATAAAGAAGAAATATATCAGTATGATAATATTAACTTTTTTGCACGTATTTATAATGAATTACAGCAAAAATGGGAAAAAGCTTTTTTACAAATAGACATTTCAAAAAATTTATTTAAAACATTTCCCAGAATATTAGATGCATTATCTCCGGCTTTGGCCTTGCTAGTTGGTGGCGTTATGAGTATGAATCATATTATTTCTATGGGACAATTGGTTAGTGTTATTGGATTAATATCATACATAAATGCTCCTTTTAAAGCCTTCTTTTCAATCTTTGTTGACCTACAGCAAGCCATGATTTCTAAAAAGTCTATTGAAAGCTATTTAAATTCTACTGAAATAACTACAGGATCTAAAGAAATAGGCGAAGTAAAGAAGATAGCTATCTTTTATGGTTCTAAGTTGGTTGTAAATGCGTTACCAGGTATGCATATTTATTTGATTGGAGGAATCGGTTCGGGAAAAACAACCTTTTTGCGGGGGCTATGCGGAGAACAAAATAACTCCAAATATCAATATATATTCAACAATTATTTATCAACAAAAATTAAAAAAGAATTTCTTAAAAAACAGATAGCCTTTGTTGACCAGCAAACTATAATTATCCAGGGAACTATTCGCGACAATATCTTCTTTGCAGAGAATACACATCTATCTGAGGAAGAAGCGCTATTTTTAAGCAATTGGGCTAAAAGATTTCCTGAGGGTCTAGATACAAAAATTGCTCCAGGTGCTTACCAATTATCAGGTGGAGAAAGACAAGTTATATGTATTTTTCGTTCTTTAGTACAGTCACATTCAATCTTATTGTTAGACGAAATCACGTCTTCCATGGATCATGAGACAGCAAGACAAATCAAAACGTTAGTTAATAAGCATCGAGATACTATTATTTTTGAAGCGCTACATAGAACAGAGGAAATCGGCATAAATGACACAGTTATGCTTTTTAAGGGCGTTAATTATCCACCACTTTTTGGTAAGTATGGCAACATAACAGGAGATTGATGTTAAATGAAAAATAATTCTGATTTTTATAATGTTCTTTGGCATGGTAATCATGGGCGCAAGCTACTTATTTTCATAATAACTATAATAAGATCTACTATTCTATTATTGCCTCCTATTTTAACTAAGGTGGCCTTGGGTAGCTTAATACCTAATAAAAGGGCGAATGAATTACTTGTAATTACTTTATCATTAATAATAATTCCACTGATGACTTGTGGATTAATTATTTTGGATTTATATCTTTCTTCTTTTGTTATCAAAAATAGCAAGGAATTTCGAGAGCATATCTATACTAAATATTTAAGTTGTTTTTCAATTCAATTAAACAAAGAAGAGGTAATACATCGTTTATTAAAGGAAACAGAACAAGTTACCGGGATGATTTTTCGGGGCATTGGCAATCTTTTATGGTTAAGTACAACTATTGCAATCGGATTTGCTCTTATTTTATTTTTTAACCTAAAAATCGGTCTTATCTTGTTGCTTGTTAACGTATTTGAATATACATTTATATATTTACAATCATATCGCTTGGAAAAAAGTAATTCCAAATATTTATCACAGGAAACTAGCTGGAATCAAATTTTAGATACTTCCTTTTCCGGAACTATTAGTATCCGTAATAATTCGAATTTTGCAAAATTTATTAAAAATAGATGGCATCAACAAGCAAACAGCTTATTTAAAAGTCAACTATTGATAAATAAACAAACCGCTTTTTTGAACTTGCTTCAAGGGGTTTCAGAAGTAATATGTACTCTGGTAATATTCTTAGGACTAATCTGGTACGTTGGCTCTGACAGCAAAGTAAATACGCTGGCCAATGTTGTTGCAATTTATCAAATATACCAATGGATTGTGCCGGCAATGGCAGTTCTTGTATCTTTAATGATTAATTTTCAAGAGAATAAACCTGCTATTAAGAGAATTAATGAACTGAGTAGCCAAATTAATGAGGCAACTTTTTTTGAGGGAAAGGGGGATATTACTCATCCGTTTCCTATCACTATTAAAGATGGATCTCAATTAATTAATGGTTCTATACTTCAAGGAAAAGTTATTATTAACTCTGGTGATAGAATTCTGATAAGCGGGAAATCTGGTGTGGGTAAATCTTCATTAATTAATACGGCATTACTGTATCCAGTGGATAAAAAAGACAACCTTTGGAGATCAAAAATCGTTACTTTTAATGATGCTCATTTTAAAGATGTTTCCAGAAAAAATTGGCAAAATTTTTGTGTAATAATTCCTCAAAATATTAAACTCTATAAAATGACGCTATTAGATAATATTTGTTTGGGTGAAAGTGTAAAAAATAGTCGCAAAGTAAAGGAAATTTTAAAAATTCTCCATTTCTCCGCTAATCTCAAGGATCGATTACAAGAAGTGATTCACCCAGATGGCAGAGGATTATCTGGCGGACAAATTCAAATGATTGGCATAGCCAGAGCATTAATTAAGTTACCAAAACTAATTGTCTTTGATGAAAGTACTAGTGCGTTGGATTATAAACTTGAAAGAGAAATTTTCTCAAATATTATTAAAAAATATCCAAAAATAACTTTTATATTTATATCACATCGGAATTATTCTGCAACCCAATTATTTACAAGGCATGCGATACTTTATTCTAAAGGAAATAACGTGATTTGGAGTGAGCGTAATAAGAATATCTGTTGAGCTTAATGGAATCTGTAAACTTTGAGGACAAGGGACTTTGAGGAATCAACAATTGCTTCTGATACATTCAGCACGTAAATAATCAGCCTAGTATAAAAATTTTTAAAAAAATAACCGCCATGACTTTGACCAGTTGGCGGTTATTAAATAGTTAATATTGCGTCACCGTCTTTAAAACGGCCCAGCATGAGTTGGTGTTCGAGCATCAGCTCTTTTATTTACCTAATTATAGCATATCTGGTTTTGTTTAAAAGATGTTTACAGATTATATCTTTAATCTACTGTTTAAAAATACCAGATCTTGTATAGAGTATTAATGCTATGAGGATCATAATAGCGACAAATGGTCCAATGCCACTATATCCTGTAAATTGTTTGAATAAAATACCACCTGCAATACCTGCGATGGTTTCTCCTAAATACATGGCAGCATTAGATAATGAGGAAATTGTACTTCTTTCGTTTTTGACAGTACTTTGCAGAGTTGTCATGAATAAGGGGAAAATAAAACCATTAACTAAAAATACTATAGTCAATAGTATTTCTGCCGACCAAAAGTTGTGAACTAATGGTGTGAGTAAATATAAAACAATTAAAGCAATTAATTCATACAGAAACGTTCTTTCTAATCCGAGCTTATTTACTATTTTGCTACCGGTTAAAGATCCAATCAAATTACCAGCACCGATTGCAATCATAGCAGTACCAACACCTGATAATGATAAGCCAAAGCTACCTGTAAACCAAGTTGACACAAATGTTGTTGCTGTGAAAGAGCCTGTTTGAAATACACAATAGGCAAATAAGTAGCTTAATGCCAATCTATTATTAAGAATTTGTACATAAGTTTTTAAAAATGATGAATGTTCGCGTTTTCCAATTTCTAATTCCGGTAATGCGTAAATTAATAATAATAATAAAACTATTGACGCTGCAGATATTACATAAAAAGGTGTTCGCCAAGAAAGTACCGCTAAATAGCTACCAATAGGAATGCCTACTAATTGGGAAACTGACAAGCCTGCAGTAGCATAGCCCATTACCTTTACAATATCTTTTTTATCAACAACTATGGGAATAGATGCCCATACTTGCGGTGTAACAAAAGAGGCACTAATACCAGCTAATAATCTGAACAAAAGCATGAAAGGAAAGCTGGTAGCAAAGGCGCATAAAAGAGTAGAAATAGCAAAAGCTAGTAGTCCCCACAACATCACTTTTTTGCGATCACGACCATCTGAAATAGGTCCTGATATTAAAGCGAATACAGCATATCCAATTGCATATGCACTTACCATCCATCCAGAAATAGAAGTAGATATTCCATATAGCTTACTTAGTGTAGGAAGTAATGGTGAAATTAAAAAAGTATCAGTTCCAATTAAAAACATAGTTAGGAAAAACATTAAAGAATATTTTTTCATTGAGTAGCCCTCTTTTGTAGTTTTAAAACTATCAAACAATTTTAATAAAAAAAATACCTTTTTTAAGGTATTAATATTTACAAAGTTTCCAAGAATCCGGGCAATATTTCTTCGATGAAGTTCCTGTTTAAATACACAAATCTATTTTGTCCAGATTTTCTGGTAGTAGTAAGTCCAGCTTCCCTCAAAATTTTAAAATGGTAAGAAACTGTTGACTTATTAATGTCTAAACTCTCTCCAATTTCTCCACAGCTCCATTCCTTATCTTGAGAATTTAGAATTCGAACGATTGTTAAACGTGCTTCATCGGCTAAAGCCTTAAATACTTGAACTCTGATTTCGTCTTTAGTTAATTGTTTGATAATCATAAAATAATGATACTATTGTGATAATTTTAAGTCAATGATATTAAAGAATTTTTGTTTTACAGAACATTTGTATTAGCAAGCTTAAATGAAAAAAGAGAAAAATTCAGTTATTAAAAATTGGTAAATTTCTATTTAAATCCATTTAGAGATGCAAGCATGTCAATTTTTTTGATCTTATTAATTAAAAATCGCAGATTCTATAATTAATCCGAACAAGCTCTAAAAACTTCAATGGCAGTCCGATAATTGTGCAGTTTTAAAGGTCGATTATTAATCAGTTCAATTGTTGCCAACACTTGATCGGCAGTCACTTGATTAAAGTCCGTTTTCTTCGGAAAGAACCAGCGCAGTTTGCGGTTAAAGTACTCATTGCTGCCCCGTTCCCAAGGCGAATAAGGATGACAGAAATAAGTAGTTAAGCCAAAACGCTGCATAAAGCTTCCAAAAACCTGGTTTAAAGACTGGACCGTTCGATCTGGAGCTTTCAGAGCCCAAAGTAAGCGACTGCTGCGTTCGACAAAGGTCACTAAACAAGCCTTGCTTTGCCCACGACTGGATAAAACCGTATCGACTTCCCAATGACCAAACTCTGCCCGCTGATTGACCATTGCCGGCCGTTGCTCAATACTGGTGCCGGTTTGATATTGTCCACGTTTTTCTTGGCTGTGTTGCCGCCGACGATTACGATCGGGCAAGTCCTGAAGCTTAAAATCCAGTTTACCTTGATTCAACCAGTTATAAATTGAAGCTGTCGCTAACTTAAATTTAGTGGCAATCGTTTCCGGGGACCAAGTTAAGCGTAAATGGTTTTCGATCAGTTGCTTCAGGCGCTCATCTAGAATCGTTTTACGGCCACAATGCTTTCTTTTTTGATCGGCATCTTGTTGGGCTAAGAGGGGATCATAAGGCTGCACCCGTTGTAATTCCGTACAGAAGTGGACTTCGCTACACCCACTGCAGTAGCGATTTGTTGCTGTGTTTTACCTTGTTGGTGTAAAAGAGCTATGGCTCCGCGGTCAAACTGTGTTAAAGTAGTAGTGCTCAAAGTAATCCTTCTTTCATGGTTTGTGTAGTAACTACCATTGTAAAGGAATTACTTTGGTTTTTTTAGATTAAGGCTGTTCGGATTAATTATAGAATCTGCGAAAAAAATTAAAATTATGAATCATAATATCAACACCGCTTTTTATAAGATTGGAAGCACAAAATTACCTTCAAATTTTTAATCCATAACTGTAACTATTTTAATTAGAAGATTTTTGTTTTTTCAAAAAAACTATAGGGATTAATCCAAGAATAATGAAATACGAAATTGTAACATATATATTTAAAAAAGCACTTTTAATTTCATGGATCGATATTCTATGGATTTTCCTAATTAATTGAGAAATTGTCTTTTTAATTATAATTTCTTTGTGATCAATTTCCTTATTAACTTTTTTAGCAATCTGTTGACGTAACAATTTTTGTTGTCCTATCGGCATTTTGTCTAGAGATACTCCCTTTTTTGCTAATAAGTTTACTAAATTATTTTCTATAATTGAATCACGTTGAGCTTTTGTTACTTTAATCTTATTCAAATTAATAGTATTTTGATTTAACTTATTAGAGCTATTTTGACTTGCACTAGCTTCAACATTAGAATTTATTTTATGCTTCATTTTACTTTTTATATTGTTAGGTAAATCAGATCTATCAATTTTACTATCTGCATAATTAGTAATATTAGTTCTAGCAGTTATCATATTAGATGATAATAAAGACATACAAATTGCAATCGATATTACTAAGCCTACTTGACGCAAAACATTAGTAACACTTTGTGAAGTGGTCAATTGTTTGCCCGTAAAATCAGATGCTGCAATTACGACGGATGGCCCAGCAATAATACCGTAACCTATGCCTAATAGTATAGAAGCATAAGTTAATTTCTCTTGCCAATCAGTATAAAGTTTGCCTAATAGTACATAACTACTAAAGATAAAAATGAACCCAAATAATAGTAAAAATTTTGAATTTATTTTTTTCATTAGTAATGATGAACCCACTGTGGCAATTAAAACCGTAATAGAATAGGGCAAAATCATTAGCGCAGCTTGCAATTCCGTTAAGCCTTCTATTTTAACTAAATAGGTAGGTATAAGAATTACAAACCCGCCTAGTAAAAAATTACAAAATAATAAAATTAATGCTGCACCCACGAAATTATGGCTGCTAAAGAGTTTTGTATCAATCATAGGATAAGAGAATTTTCTTTCATTAAATATAAATAAAATTAATGAAATCAAAGAAAGAAAAAGAAGTGAAACAATACTAAAAGAATTCCAGCCCCAATCTTTACCTTTAATTAAAGCTAAAGTAAAACTAAACATCATTACAATACTTAATATTGCACCAAAAAAATCAAATTTTTGTGATTTAATTCCTTGTTCTTTACTTTTTTCCAATGGTAAAGCAATTAAGAAAACAATTATTACAATTACTATAAGAGGAACATTTATAAAAAATACCCAGCGCCAGCCTAAATATTCTGTTACCAATCCTCCAATTGTAGGACCAATAGCAGCAGCTAATCCAGAAACACCACCAATTAAAGCTACAATCTTATTCCTCTTATCAATAGATACAGATGATAAACCAATGATACTTGCTAAAGGTAAAATTAATGCCGCGCCTATGCTTTGAACAATTCTTCCAATAAATAGAATCAATAAAGTAGTTGATAAACCACTGACTAATGAACCTACACCAAACAGTGTAAAACCTAATAACATAAAGCGATTCTTACCATAAATTTCGGCAATCCGTGCCATTAATAAAGTTATAGACGAAAAAACAATGGTGTATAAGTTAATTGCCCAAGAAACCTGATTTAAGCCTATATTAAAAGCATCTTGAATTTTTGGAATTGTTATTGTCATAATTGTAGTATCAAGCATGCACAAAAATGCGCCAATACAAAGAATTAACAAAATAATTCCTTTTTTTCCTTGATTTTGCATAAAATCCTCCTTAATTATTGATACAATGTTATCTATTTGATACACTTGTATCAAGTAGATAACATTAGTATAATTAACTTTCAAAGTACTTTCAATAGAATTAATTAAAGCTTAATATGTGTCTATTAAAAATAATTAATGTATCCAAAAGACACAAAAAGGAGAATATGTATGTCTAATCGTATGACTGAACAAACTAAACAATGGATTATTGAAGCTCTATTTCAATTATTAAAAAATAAAGAATTATCACAGATCACTGTACAAGAAATATGCATTCAGGCTCAGATTTCACGTAAAACATTTTATAGACGTTTTAAATCAAAAAATGATGTACTAAAATTATTTTATGAAAGAACAATTTTAGAATATAAAGAGACGGCTGCTAATATTTCTCTTAAAGATTTAAAAGATTTAATCGCTTTCTTTTTTGATTTTTGGAATAAATTCAAAACTGAATTAATAATATTACAAAATAGAAATTTATTGTTTAATCTTCAAGATGAATACAATAGACAAGCTAGGACGATATACTTATCAAACAATTTCCCCTGGCATTTACAAAACAAAAAAAGCAACGAATTAAAGATATCGTTGCTAATGTTTTGGTCTATTGGAGGATTATGGAACATAGTAAGTACATGGCTAAAAGATTATCCTGATAAAAGTTCTAGCGAAATAGCCAATTTAACTATTGAAGCTCTTTCAGAAACGTCAAAATTATTTATCTAAAAACTATTTTCGAACGATCTTACCTGATGCTGTCCTTTGAAAATCCTTATTTACAATAATAACATTTGCAATTCTTTCAAAGCTAGGTAATTGATAGTTTAAAGAATTAATAAACTGGCAGACACTCTTTTTATTGTCCTCATAATTATTATCCACTTCAATATACATTTTGACATATATACTGTCTTTTTTTTCATAAACAACGCATGCCTGAATTAAGGGATTTTTCATTATTTTTTGTTTCAAAAGTTCTGGAGATACATTTTTACCGTTAGAAAGAATTATCAAGTTCTTTTTCCTTCCGGTAATATGCAATCACCCTTATTATCAATAAAACCCATATCTTCAGTATTTAACCATCCATCTTTAATTTTTTCATTTGTTAATTCTGGCTCCTTAAAATAACCACTCATTAAAATGCTGCCAGAAACAAGAATTGTGCCGTTAACAATTTTTATTTTACAATGGGGGTTAATTTTGCCAACTGTATTAGAATTAATATTAGAACCAATACTTATAATTGATGAACATTCAGTCATACCATATCCATTTGTTAACTTAATATTTAAATTATTGAAAAATGTTATTAAGCTTTTAGGGAACATAGCACCCCTGCAGCAAATTTTTTTAATATTACCACCTAGAACTCTTCTAGAACGACGAACCAGATTAATCTTATCCTTTTTTTATTTAAAGGCAGATTACAAGTTTAATCCGAACAAACTCTAAAAGCTTCAATGGCAGTTCGATAATTGTGTAGTTTTAAAGGTCGATTATTAATCAGTTCAAGTGATGCCAACACTTGGTCGGCAGTCACTTGTTTAAAGTCAGTTTTCTTAGGAAAGAACCAGCGCAGTTTGCGGTTAGTATTCCCCCGTTCCCAAGGTGAATAAGGATGACAGAAATAAGTAGTCAAGCCATAACGCTGCTTAAAGCTCACAAAAGCCTGGTTTAAAGACTGGGTCATTCGATCCGGAGCTTTCAGAGCCCAAAGTAAGCGACTGCTGCGTTCGACAAACGTCACTAAACAAGCCTTGCTTTGCCCACGACTGGATAAAATTGTATCGACTTCCCAATGACCAAACTCTGTCCGCTGATTGACCGGTGCTGGCCGTTGCTCAATACTGGTGCCGGTTTGATATTGTCCACACTTTTCTTGGCTGTGCTGCCGCCGGCGATTACGATCGGGCAAGTCCTGAAGCTCAAACGCCAATTGTCCCTGATTCAACCAGTTATAAATTGAAGCTGTCGCTAACTTAAATTTAGCGGCAATAGTTTCTAGGGACCAAGTAAGCGTAAATGGTTTTCGATCAATTGCTTCAGTGGCTCATCTAAAATCGTTTTACGGCCACAATGCTTTCTTTTTTGATCGATATCTTGTTGGGCTAAGAGGGGAGCATAAGGCTGCACCCGTTGTAATTCTGTACAGATAGTGGATTTACTACGCCCACTGCAGTAGCGATTTGTTGCTGCGTTTTACTTTGTTGGTGTAAAAGAGCTCGCTCCCCGGTCAAACTGTATTAAAGTAGTAGTACTCAAAGTAATTCCTTTACAATGGTTGTGTCGTAACTACCATTGTAAAGGAATTACTTTGGGTTTTTTAGATTAAGGCTGCTTGGATTAATTATAGAATCTGCGTTACTAAATTAAAAAGAAAAAAACTTGACATGGAGTAAACTCCAGCATTTATATTTTTGACTGGTAAATATTTTTTATGATATTTACACATCTAAGGAGGTTTACAAAATGACAGAATTAAATAGATTAGCATTAGGAAAGAAAACTTTAGCAAGCGTTGATGGACCGGCAGCTGATAATGTTATGAATTCATTAAAAGATGTTGCTCCCGATGTTGGTAAATATATTTTTGAATTTGCTTTTGGCGATATTTATAATCGACCTATTTTAAATTTGAAACAAAGAGAAATGATTACAATTACTAGTTTATTAACTCAAGGAGATACTGCTGCACAATTGGATGTACACATAAATGCGTCTTTGAATGTAGGGTGGAAAAAAGAAGAAATCATAGAAACTTTTATTCAATGCATACCTTATGTAGGGTTTCCAAAAGTTTTAAATGCTATTAATGTTGCTAAGGAAGTATTTAAAGAACGTGAATAAAACAGATATAGTAAATATAGAATTTTTATGTCAAAAAATACTGGAATCAAAACATCTTGTTGCCTTTACAGGAGCAGGTGCATCTACAGATTCTGGAATTCCAGATTTAGACGGAATAAATAATATTTTAAAAAGTGATGGTTTATTTAGTTATTTACATTTTCACCAGGGAGTTTTTGGTTTACTAAATCCTAATTTTGCAATAAATAACTCGGTAGAATTTTATAGATTGTATAGAAAAACTTTTTTAAGCCTTATGCTATTCCCAGTACTACACACATGGTGTTTGCTGATTTAGAAAATGCAGGTATATTAAAAAGCTTAGTAACAATGAATATTGATACATTACATCAAAAGGCAGGTTCAAAAAACGTTATTGAATATTGGGGAAACATGCGTTTGAATAGGTGCTGTAAGTGCAATAAAAAATATGATTGGGATTTAGCAGCTTATGATCAAAAGAAAATGCCAATTTGCAGCAGCTGCGGCGGTGCGGTAATCCCTGAATTTGTTTTACGTAATTTAGCTAGTTACTCGGAGGCAGTTAAAAATGGTGAAGAAGAAATGAAGAATTCAGACATTCTTATTGTAGTTGGGAACGAAGAGAAATTTTTCTTCTTTTAATAATAAAGGGGTTAAATTTGTTATTAATAGTGATATTAGCCCTTATAAGAGTAATCAGCAGCTCATTAATATAAATAGGAATGCAGCAGAAGTATTCAGACTTGTTAAGGAAAAATTACAGTAATGAAAATAGGGATTTGTGAAAGATATTTTTGCCTTCACAAATCCCTATTGCTAATAAATACAACTTTAAAAAGTTTTCCTACCTGTTATTTACAGTTGCTAATTTTGATTTATAAATATTGATTTTTTGTTCTAAAAACACAATATGCGCTTCTATTTCTTTATTATTTTTTTCTAAACGCTGCTTTTGATCATACAGCAATGACAACCTAGCTTGAATAGTGCTGTCGCCTTTATATCTTAAAATGGAATATTTTTTTATTTGTTTTAAAGGCATACCAGTTTTCTTGAGTCTTTTTATAAATTCAATCCATTTAAATCTGCTTTTGTATAAATTGGGATATTTTTCTTTATTATTTTTGGTTTTT
>NZ_SCHP01000039.1 GCF_013607485.1 Bombilactobacillus bombi | reverse complement strand
GTTTTAACTACATATGCCCAAACAGGAGCTGTAGGCAAGACTTCTTTTAAAAATTCATTAATATTTTTAATTTGAAATTGGTTATAGTATTTATTTTCCCTTCTTATCTTTTTATTCCAAATATCTTTACTAGTTTCAAATAAATTATCTACATTAAAGAAAAGTATTGACATTTGAGGATACTTAGAAAAAACACACATTACTTTTTCAATTGACTGTTTATTGCTAAGAAGATCATCACTATCAATAAACCAAGTTAATTTCCCCTTAATATAAGGAATTGCAGCATTTCTAGCTGCTGACAAACCACTATTTTTTTGTTTTATATAAATAACATCATTAAGTATTTTATTATTTTTTTGAAATTGAATATATTTATTTATAATTGTTGAAGATTTATCGGTACTGCCATCATTAACTATAATTAATTGAATATTTTTATAAGTCTGTGCAAATATACTTTCTAAACATTGATTTAGATAGGGATAAACATTATAAACAGGCAAAATTATAGTTATCATAAAAACATCTCCAAGACAAATGAATAAAATTTAAATATACGGCAGATTACAAGTTTTTTATACAAATCCTTAAAAGCTTCAATGAATAAACATATTACTTTTCAAAACTTGATTTTTCACCAAATTTATTAGCAAAAAGCTTATCAATCTCATTTTCATAATAATCAACATTCGGATCATCTATATCATTTATACAAATGAACTTGTCTTTTCCCTTTTTAAAGATACGATTGATTGACTCAATATCACTCATCAAAAATGAATGTCCTAAAATTCTACCTGGATCAAAGTTGCCAGTAGCAATTCTCAAATATCTAATTAAAAAGTGACTAATATCGTCATCTTGCCTAAAACGATGTTTAGAAGTGTTTTTGAATTCATTTTCAGCTATTTTTCTGGCAAATTTAAAATCATTTTTAGAATAAGCAATTGGAAGATGAGTATCTAGTAAACCTGGAAAATAATGATGTGGTGCTTCTAAAACAGTTCTTATCCACTCAAAACCATAATTATAATTAAAATACTTCCAAAAATGTCTTTTTAGAGAGTTTCTTAAAGAATAGTGTTTATTAACAATTTGAACACTATTATACTGTACTATAGACATATTTTTTTCTAATGGAATTATAGGAGTTACAATCGCAACATCACGTGCAATTCCATTACAAAATAAATCCCGCTGTTTTAGATTATTTATAATAAAAGTGTCATCACAAAACAAAACAAAATTATTGCTTAAACTTGTTATTTTATCTACATTTAATTCAATCGCATTAGAGTTAAATACAGGCAAATTAACTGAATCTAAAAATTCTTTATGATCTACAATTTGAAGTTTGGGATGATTCAAATCAAGCCATTTTGGCACTTGATTATCGGTCACTAAATATACTTTATGTACCCACGGAGCATACTTTTCCACTCCTCGAAACCAGTACTTAAACGTATCAAAAGACCGATATCTGATAGATGAATTCAAAAATTTATTTTCATCATGAAGGTTACAAACATATTTATTCTTTTTTTGCTGCCACTTTTTATCATTACTATTAACCCATGTTACAACAAAATCAATATCCTTTGATTCCAATAAATTACATCCCTTCAATATCAAGAATACATATGTTGGTGAATCATCTTTATTAAAGAATTAGGAATAAAACATTTTAAAAGAAGTATATATTCACAAAAAAAATATATAAAACTAATTTGCAATCTTTTACGCCAATACTTCATACACTTAAATAACCTAATTCTTCTTTTTATGTCTCTTTTTTCAAATGATCCATCATCTTCACGATAAATTAATAATTCTTGCTGTAAATTATTACCAACATATCCGAGACTATATAACTTACACCAAAGATCATAGTCCTCAATCCTCGTCACTTCAGAAGATATATTGTACCCATCGATCTTTTTTAATACATCACTTTTTATCATTATTGAAGGATGAACAAAACTATGTCCCAACCAAACATCAAATTTATTAGGTGTGGCAAGCATTTCTCTTTTTCCATAAACTCTTTTTCCATCATAGATACTAATATTTGTACCTACCCAATCCACATTAGTATTTTTATCCAAAAATTCAACTTGGGCAGCTAATCTATTAGGTTTAGAAAAATCATCATCATCCATTCTAGCGATATATTTTCCAATAGATAATTTTATACAATCATTAAGTGACTTAGATAGTCCCTCATTACGTCTATGATTTAATAATTTTATTCTTCTATCATGTTTACAGTAACTTTTAATTATTTCTTCACTTTGATCTTTAGATCCATCATTACAAATAATTAATTCCCAGTCTTGAAAGCTCTGATTGATGATTGAAGAAATAGAACTTCTCAAAGTAGAAGAACCATTTAAAGTAGACATAATTACCGAAACTTTAGGCATTCTTTACTCCATCTTCATATATCTTGATTAAATCAGCATTGTTTTTTTCGTAATTAAATTTTTTTATAAAAGTTTGGTGAGCATGTTGATCCATTATGTCTATATCTTTAGAATCCAATTTTTGAAACTTTTTTAATGTCGCTATTAAAGAATATTTATCTTCTTTTTGAAAAACAAATCCGTTATAACCAGTTTTTACAATTTCGGGCAGCCCACCAGCATTAGAAGATATCACTAATTTAGAATTTTTCATAGCTTCAAGTGCTGTCAATCCAAAAGCTTCCCATCTTGAGGGAATTACTACAGCATCACATAGCCTAATATAAGAGTCTAACTCATTATTATTTATCCACCCGACAAAATGAATATGTTCAGTATTACTAGTATTAATTTGAGCATCATTTAAAACAGCTTTGCCAATAATCATAATTTCAATATTGCTATGATCAAAATCAAAACTATTCAGCAAAAAGTCTAATCCCTTAGCCTTATCAAATCTGCCAATGAAACAAATCTTATAAGTATTAACTTTTGTAAATGGATTTTTAACAGGTAGGGGCTTTACCTCAGGTTTAATTGTATTATAAATGAACGTGGATTTTTTTTTGCTAATACCATACTTTGTAGATATCGGATAGTCATGCCTAGAAACATTAATAATCAGATTAGTAAAATAACTTAAAATATTCTCTATAATTATAAAAATAACTTTTTGGAAATTACCAATATCTTCTTTAAAAAAACTCCATCCATGGGATGTATAGACTATAAGTACTTTCTGTTTCCAACTAGCAAACTTAATAAAAGGTCGCAAAAGTCCCGCAAAGGTACTATGAAAATGTATAACGTCTGATTTTACTTTTACAATATCTGGAACAATTTTTAATAATTGGATGATTCCTTTTATATTTCTATGGTAATCGTAACGATGAATACGGAACTTTTCAGAATTAAAATTAATATTTTCAGAATTGAAATTAGAAATAAATAAATCTATAGTTTCTATATCGTCACAATCTAATTGATATGCAATAGTATTTCTTAAATAAGTTGCTACCCCTCCAGAAGCATACTCAGCAACATGCGTTATTTTCATCACATTAATCCTATATAAAATTTTCAATAAGCACTATTTGGATAAATCATAATCTTAATTGTTTTAAGAATAATCTTAAAATCGTAAAAAAAGCTACGATTTCTAATATATTTCAGATCAAGCTCAAGCATTTTATCAAATCCCACATTACTACGAGCACTTACTTGCCATAAACCAGTGCATCCCGGTTTAACTAATAAACGCAGCTTGTCATAATCAGTATATTCTTTAACCTCTCTGGGTAAAGGTGGTCTAGGTCCAACTAAAGACATTTCCCCCTTCAAAACATTCCAGAGCTGTGGTATTTCATCTAAGCTATGAGCACGTATTTTATTCCCGATAGGAGTAACTCGAGGATCGTTTTTCATTTTAAACATGGGTCCGGCTACTTCATTTTTATCTAACAATTGTTCTAATTGCTGGTCAGCATTCTCATACATCGAACGAAATTTATACATCTTAAAAGGCTTATTATTTTTACCAATTCTTATTTGCGTATAAAAAACTGAGCCACGTGGGCTCTCCTTTTTAATTAAAAATGAAATAATTAAACCTGGTATAAAAAATAATATTATTCCAATAATACTCAAAATAATATCAAATAGTCTTTTGTTGATACGATAAACATAATGTTGCTTACGCCTTGATAATTCTTTGTTACTAGTGATGTTTTCCCCCTTAGTCACCACACTACTATCCCCCAACAATTATCAAAAACTAAATTATTTATATAAACATATTACAGTAGCTATTTATCCTCATCCGCTTCTTCATCAGGTGTGCTTGGTTGAAAATCTAATTCATAACCATGATCTAAGGTCATTGCTGTCAACTGATAAGTGATGATTTGAATTTGTTCTACTAAAGGTCGTGATAACTCTGTCATTTGTTCAGTAGTTATCTGATAATCCTCATCTACACCAACATCTTGCAATTGAATTACTTGACCAATCAAACCAGAAACTGCAAAGGGAACTCCTTCAGGATGAATACCAAAAGGTGTCATAATTTGAATCATTTTAAATTTGGAAGGCTCTTCAGAGTTAGAATCATCATAATCTTGTACCTGAACCTGCAAATTGGTCTGTGCCTCACTTTTTGGATCAACTAAATCATAATGATAGGATTGGACGACAATAGGTCCCTTATTAACTTTCATAACTTTCTCCTTAATTAATGTAATTTGTCATGTGAATAACGATGAGTCAATTCCATGCCCGCAAAATGCTGTTGCCGCACAGCTTCGTAAATAACTAATGCACAGGTATTAGAAAGATTCAAGGCCCGAATTTTATCTGTCATGGGGATCCGTAAACATTTCTCTTGGTTTTCCCGCATAAACTGTTCCGGCAATCCTGTGGTTTCCTTGCCAAAAAGAAAATAATGATCCTTCGTAGTATCTGAATAATCAACCTCAGTATAAATTTTATCAGAAAACTTGGTAATCAAATATAAATATCTGGAATCAGGAATAGTAGCCAAAAAATCTTCCAAATCATCATGAATTTCAATTTTGACTTTGTCCCAATAATCTAGACCGGCACGCTTCATATGTTTATCATCAAGACTAAAACCTAAAGGCCTGATTAAATGCAACACTGTATCTGTGCCGGCACAGGTTCGCGCAATATTCCCCGTATTAGCAGGCATTAATGGTTCAAATAAGGCAATGTGATTTGTCATCTTATACACTTCTTTCAATCTTATTAATTTTAACATAAGTCACAATTGATAAAAAGCAACAAAAAAACGTATTTCCTCGGCCTTCGCAGCAAGAAAACACGTTAGTATACCCTTCTCACGGCCTTTTATCAAATTATCATCTGATAAAAGATCCTGAACAGGCAATTTCTTACATTATACGATAAATATTTTTAATTGCAACTACAAATTTTTTCTTGACTTATTTCCAAAATATATTTAAATAGTATATGGCGAACATTTTAAAAATAGCTTATAAAAATAGTTCGTAAATATCTCGAAGGTGGTCATTATAGTATGCCTAATAACCCGTTTAACGTCTTTGATTACGAAGATATTCAATTAATTCCTCAAAAATGTATTCTTGAACATCGTTGCCAAGCTGATACGCGGGCACAATTGGGGAAATATACTTTCAAAATTCCAGTAGTACCTGCCAATATGTCCAGTATCATTAATGAAGAACTTGCCATTTGGCTAGCACAAAATAATTATTTTTATGTTATGCATCGATTTGATGCGGAGCAGCGTTTTGATTTTGTTAAAAAAATGCATACTCAACAACTCATTGCTTCCATTAGTGTTGGTGTACAAGAACATGATTACCAACTGATTGATCAATTATCTCAAGCCAACTTACAGCCTGAATATATTACAATTGACATCGCTCATGGCTACGCTAATACTGTCGCTAAAATGATTGGCTATATTAAACAAAAATTACCACAAACCTTTGTCATTGCCGGCAATATTGCAACGGCCGATGCCGTACATTTTCTAGAAGAAGCTGGTGCTGATGCTACCAAGGTTGGTATTGGACCCGGACGGGCTTGCATTACTAAAATTAAAACTGGTTTTGGTACGGCTGGTTGGCAATTGGCGGCAATTCGTATGTGTGCCAAAGCTGCTCGCAAGCCTATTATTGCTGACGGCGGTATTCGCACAAATGGTGATATTGCCAAGTCTCTTCGTTTTGGTGCTAGTTTTGTTATGGTTGGTTCACTGTTAGCTGGTCATGAGGAAAATCCAGGTGAAGTCTTGGAGCAAAATGGTAAAAAAATGAAAATTTACTATGGTTCGGCTTCTGTACTTCAAAAGAAGGAACGCAAAAATATTGAAGGTAAAAAAGTAATCATTCCTTATCGCGGTTCAATTGCCTCTACCCTTCAAGAAATGCAAGAAGATTTACAATCAGCTATTTCTTATGCTGGCGGAACAAAATTAGCAGATTTGCGTCATGTTAATTATGTCATTATAAAAAATTCCATCTATAATGGTGACGCTGGTGTAATCAACCATGACTTAAGTAATTTTTAAATTAGGCAACTATTCTACACCAAAAAAACCACGGCAAAAATGTCGCGGTTTTTTCACTATAGTTTCTTATTCGTTTTTTGAAGGCTTATCATACCAAGAAGAATTGCGCTGAATCCAAGTAAAGAGCTTGCCAACAAGGATTTTCAAAATTGCATAAATGGGAATACCGCCAATAACACCAATTAAACCAAACATCCCACCGGCTACTAGCAAAACCAAAATAGTCGTTACTGGATGCATATTCATTTTATTACCAACTACTAGTGGCGATACAGCCCGAGTTTCAATCGTCTGCTCAATGGCAAAAATAATAATTACGTATAATAACATCTGGTGCCCATTAATTAAAGCCAGGACAATCGCTGGTACTAAGCCTACCGCTGACCCGACATAGGGAATCAAATTACAAATTCCAGCAAATATTCCCAGTAAAACACCATATGGCATTCCCACAATTAAATAACCCACTGCAAACATCACCGCTACCCAAAAGGCCACCGTCAATTGACCACGCACATAAGAACTCAAAGCTTGGTTAATTTCAGTCAGCATATCTGCAGTTGAAGCCTGCAAACGTTCTGGAACATACTTGAGAATATTAGGCTTAATTTTACGGTCGTCTTTTAAGATAAAAAACAAAATAAACGGTGCAGTCAAAATAATCATAACAACATTAGACACGACACTTACTGCTGAAGTAATGTTGCCTAAAGCACTATTGAAGACCCCATTTAAACTATCAGAGAAGGATTTAGTAACTTTAAGCGGCGAAAACTTATTTGCTAAATGCAGACGCTGCAAATGCGGTTCTTGACTCAAATCCATTAACATCTTCTGTAAAGTTCGCCAATAATGGGGAATATTATGCATTAAAGAAGTGGCTTGGTTTTGAATTACGGGAATTAAAGACAGAATAATCCATACCAATAATGCCAAAATTACGATAAAAACTGCGCTAATGGATATTACACGCTTGATATGAAACCGACGTTCTAAAAGATCAATGAGTGGATCAATCAAATAATACAAAATCCCAGCCACTATTAAGGGCGGCAGAATTATATTCAATATTTGTTGAAGAGGTTTAAAGATATAGCTAACTTTAATAAAGGCTGAAATAATTAAAAAAATCAATAAAACATTTAGTAGCACAATTGTGAACTTATTATTTAAAAACCACTTTTCAAACCAAGTTGGCTGTTCTTTTTTCATATTACTCTCCCATTTTATAAATTAATCGACTACCAACTTGAATAATTGGTAAAGTGCCCTTTAAATAAATACTGTTTTGCATGGGTTGAGCATCTACTGGAGCGAAATTCAAAACGGCATGCCCAATAGCGGACAACTGCTGATTCACTAGCCGACCTACATAAGTAATTGGATAATCAACTTGGTCAATAGTTAAACAATCTCCCACCTGAAGCTTAAAGGAGCTTTTTGGATCCGTAAAATGCTGAATCAGTGCTACTTGACGTAAATCTTCACTGGCATTTTCATCAAATAATATCAAAAAATTAGTTTGCTGATCGACTGCTTGCTTGCCGATAAGGGTTATTTGTGCTTTAATTTCCATTGTTCTCACCTGACTTTACTTTTTATATTAGCAAATTACAGGAATTCTACCAGCATTTTGCAGAAGTTTGTTATAAAATATGTTCAAAGGAGTGATTTAATTCATGCAGGAAAATTTATTAATTGGCGGTTATACTAAAAAAACTAGTCAGGGTATCTATCAATTACAGTTCGATTCCCAAAAAGCCCAATTATCAGCACCGCAATTAGCGGTAAAATTACAAGGCCCTACTTACTTTGCTGTCTCTAATGAAAATATTCTTTACTCAGTAATTCAAAAAGATCAGCAAGGCGGCATTGCTGCTTATGATATTAAACAAAACTTTGCTTATTTGGGGAGTGCCTTACAGCCAGAAAATTCTCCCGCTTATGTTGAAGTTTCAGATAAGAAACAGTTAGTATTTTCAGCTAATTTTCATACAGGAATTGTGACAATTCATAAAATTAACGCTGATAAAACTTTAACCATTACCGACAAAATTCAACTATCCGGCAAGAGTATTCGTCCCGAGCAAGAGGCTTCTCATCCCCATTTGGCTCACTTAACCCCTGATGATAAATTGGTTATTTGTGATTATGGTAGTGACAAAGTCTACACTTATGACCTTGATGATAACGGCCAAGCTCACAAAAATAGTGAATTTAATGCTCCTAAAGGCTCGGCACCTCGTCATTTGGTTTTTAACCCCCATAATCCTCACTTGGCTTATTGTATTTGTGAACTAGGTTCTCTAGTATTGACCTTACATTATGAAGCTGGCCAATTTGAACAATTACACAGTTATTCCTTGCTGCCAGATTCTTATCAAGGTGATAATACTGCTGCGGCTATTCGTATTAGTGCTGACAGCAAGTTCTTATATACTTCTAATCGTGGCCATAATTCTTTAGTTTCTTTTAAAGTGAGCCCTGACGGCCAAACTTTAGAGCATCTGCAAACTATCAAAACTCAAGGTGATTTTCCACGCGACTTTAACTTTGATCTTACTGGTCAATATATTCTCGTACCTCATCAAAAATCAAATGATGTCACAATTTTTAAACGCAATTTCGAAACTGGCTATTTAACATTTATAAGTAATGATACTCAAGTACCGGAAGGAACTTGTTTAGCTTTTTACTAAACTTTGGGAGTGTAAATTTTCATGTTAAATATTATTAAAGCAATTATTTTGGGAATTATTGAAGGAATTACCGAATTTTTGCCGATTAGTTCTACTGGTCACTTATATCTGGCTAATGAATTTGTCAAATTACAAGAATCACAAGCTTTTATCAATATGTTTATGGTGGTAATCCAACTTGGAGCTATTTTAGCAGTGGTGGTAATTTATTTTCACAAGCTCAATCCTTTCTCACCTCGCAAAAATACTTCCGAACAGCAACACACCTGGACCCTGTGGTTTAAGGTAATAATTGCCTGCTTACCATCAGTAATTGTTGGCTTGCCGCTCAATGACTTTATGGATGAACACTTTAATACTTGGCAGGTTATTTCTGCTACTTTGCTTATTTATGGTATTTTATTCATTGTAGTTGAAAATTATAACCATCAGCGTCAGCCACGTTTAACCAACCTAAACAATCTTCCTTATTTGACAGCTTTTGGAATTGGAATATTTCAAGTGTTATCATTAATACCGGGAACTTCACGTTCTGGAGCGACAATTTTAGGTGCTATGTTAATTGGTACCTCCCGCTTTGTGGCGACTGAATTTTCTTTCTTCTTAGCTATTCCCACAATGGTTGGTGCCAGTGGCCTCAAATTGTTTAAATATTTCTGGCATGGACATTCCTTTACGGGCTCGCAAACCATTGTTTTACTGGTAGGAACTTTTGTGTCTTTTATTGTGGCTTATATGGCAATTAAATTCTTACTTGATTATATTAAGAAAAATGACTTCAAGGCCTTTGGTTGGTATCGAATTATCTTAGCCCTTATTGTCATTGGTTATTTTGGATTTATCAAATAAAAATACTCAAATTAAAATCATCATTTAAACCATAAAAGACCAAGGATAAATATTTACCCTTGGCC
>NZ_SCHP01000038.1 GCF_013607485.1 Bombilactobacillus bombi | reverse complement strand
GTTTTAACCTATCTATTAATTAAATATCAACATAAATCCCGATGGTTAACAGTCGGCCTTGCCTTTTTATTAGCAGGTAGACTTGGTAATGGCTGGGATCGCCTCTTGCGCGGATATGTTGTGGATATGGTTTATTTTAATATTTTTAATTTACCGCTTTTGAACTTTGTTTGTAATTTGGCGGATATTTTAATTACTATTGGTGTAATTATGTTGATTGTATATGTGTTTAAGTCTGATAATCAAAGAGGAGAAGAATAATTACTACTTTCACTTTTCAAAATGATGGTATTGTTAACCGTTTAGACAAGACAATTTTAAGGTTTCATCCTGAATACTCCCGGGCGCAAATTCAAAAATGGATTAAAGAGCAGCAAGTGCAAGTTAATCAGCAGATTATAGCAAAGGCTAGTTTTCCAGTTCAAGCAGATGACATTATCACTGTGACTGCTACTAAGCGGGCTCCCTTGCACGCATGCCCGCAAAAATTACCTCTAGAAATCATCTATGAAGATGATGATGTACTAGTCGTTAATAAACCTCAAGGTATGGTCGTTCATCCTTCTGCTGGGCATCCTGATAAAACTTTGGTTAATGCAGTCCTTTACCATACTAAAATTCAAAGCCAAGATGATTTGCGTCCCGGAATTGTTCATCGAATTGATAAAGATACTTCAGGCTTATTAATGATTGCTAAAACTGAATTAGCACAAGTTTCATTGAGTGAGCAACTTAAAGCCAAGAGTAATTTGCGCTCTTATTTAGCAATTGTCCACCATCCTTTTACCGAACACTCAGGAACAATTACTGCACCCATTGGACGAGATCCCCGCGATCGTAAACGTCAAGCAGTAATAGCTACGGGTAAACCAGCAGTCACTCATTTTGAAGTGAAACAAAATTTTGCTGATTTTGCTTTAATTAGATGTCGTCTAGAAACAGGACGAACTCATCAAATCCGGGTGCATTTACAATATATTAATCATCCTGTTGCAGGAGATCCCTTATATGGTCCACGTCATACTGTAAAAGGGGCAGGGCAATTTTTACATGCGGAAACTTTAGGATTTAAGCATCCGCGAACCGGACAATGGTTGCAATTTCAAGTAGATCCACCACAAATTTTTCAAGAAACTTTAAAGAAATTGCAATCATCACTGCCATTAGATATCAATTAGTAAAAGGGGTATTAAGATGAATAAAGAAATTGTTGACGATAAAACCATGAAAAGAACCTTGACCAGAATCACCTATGAAATTATTGAAAAAAACAAGGGCAATCAAAATCTGGTTTTAATTGGAATCAAAACTCGCGGTGCTTATTTAGCTAAAAGAATAAAGTCGCGTCTATATCAATTAGAGGATATTGAAGTTCCCCAATACGACTTAGATGTAACCAATTTTCGAGATGACCATCCAGAAATGACTAATAATGAGCAACCGCAATTTACATCTGAAGATGTTAATGGTAAAAATGTAGTGCTAATAGACGATGTTTTATATACAGGTCGTACTATTAGAGCAGCCTTAGATGCTATTATGAGTATTGGTCGACCTAGCAAAATCTCTTTAGCGGTGTTGGTAGATCGTGGACATCGGGAATTACCGATTCGCGCTGATTATGTAGGGAAAAATATTCCGACTTCACATAAAGAATTAATTAAAGTATCTATGGCTGAAATTGATGATGAGGATAAAATCGAGATTATAACTAATTAATAATTATGAAAAGATATTTAATTTTAGAAGATGGAACGGTATTTTGCGGTGACAGTGTAGGTTCTACTACTATTTCTACAGGTGAATTAGTAGTAACCAACAACATTGGCGGTTTAGAACAGACAATTACTGATCAAACATATAACGATCAAATTATTGTTTTTGTATCCCCGTTAATTAGTACAATTGGTATGAATCGTGATGATTATGAATCCATTGCCTTAAGCTGTAAGGGTGTAATCTTTAATAGTATACCAATTAATCAAATGGACGAGAGTAATCCTAAGTCTTTAGCACATTTTTTAAAAAAGCGACGATTGCCAGGTATTACTAATGTCAATATTCAACGTCTAGCGGCCCATGTAAAAAAGCATGGCGCTATGAAAGCCAGTATTATGGATGCTGATGATGAACATGCTATTGATCAAATCCGTGCTTTAGTAATCCCTCATGACCGGGTTAAAACAGTATCCACAAAGCAGCCATATCCTAATCCTAATGTTGGTTTTAAAATTGCAGTAATTGATTTAGGACTAAAATTTTCAATTTTACGTCAGTTATCAATTCGTAAATGTGATTCTATTATTTTACCGTATAATATTAGCGCAGAAGACATTTTAGAATTAGATCCAGATGCAGTTTTATTTACTAGCGGGCCAGGAGATCCAAGAGAAATACCTGAAACAATTGCTACTTGTCAACAATTAGAGGGAAAGTTACCCATATTTGGAATTGGCCTAGGGCATTTGGTTGTTGCCTTAGCTAACGGGGCAGAAATCGAACAAATGTCTTATGGACATCATGGTTCTAATATTCCAACCTTGGAAATTGCCACAGAAAATATTGAATTTTCTAACCATAATCACAATTACACCGTCGCTCATACTAATGTGGCTCAAATTAACTTTTTTATCACTTATCGTTGTGTAGAAGACAACACTATTGAAGGCTTAAGGCATCGTAGTGATCCTACGATGACTGTTCAATTCCAGCCAGAAGCAGCACCCGGAACGCACGATACATTATATATATTTGATGAATTTATAGAAATGATTAATTCATTCAAGCAAGGTAATCAATTATGACAAAAAGAGTTTTATTAATTGGTACAACTATGGGATTAGTCTCCGGTGAAAAATTAGATCAGGAAAAAGCTATATATGTTACCTTAGAATCGTTTCAGCAATCAGGCTACGAAACTATTTTACTAACAGAAAATCGAGAAGTGTTTCCTGATTTTCATACTTTGGCTCAGCATGTAATTTTTCAGGACATTAATTTAACTAATTTAAAGTCGATAATTATTCAGTACCAAATCGATTTTATTTTTCCTACTTATGCAGCTAATAATAAACTAAATATTTTCAAGAATTTAATTAAGCAGGGCTTTTTAGAAAAGAATCATGTCAAATTACTAGTTTTAAATCAAAAAAATTTGAATTTAATGATTAGCCATAAGGCTTTGACCAATTATCTGCAAAATAAAGGCTTTCGACTTATTGAGCATGAAATTATTAATAAGTTTGATGAAGCAATGGCATTTGTTCAACAACATCATTTCCCAATTATCATCCGAGTAAACAATAAAGAACAAAAAACTTATTGGAATAGTATTAATACAAAAGAAGAACTAATTCATTTGTTCCAAACAACTAAAGCTAGTGAGGGCTATGAAGTTGAGCGTAGTATCAATACTTTTAAGGAAATAACGATGACCACTGTACGGGATCGTTTTGATAATAAGGCGTTAATCTATGCTTCTGAAGATATTGATCCTATTGGAATCCACTCGAATGATTCCATCAGTGTAACTCCCGTTTATTCCATCACTAATCGGTTATTTCAAAGAATACGTGATGCAGTGTTGAAATTAACTCGATTATTAAAAATTGTTGGTATTTGTACTTTTCATTTAGCAGTAGATGAAAAGACTGATTCATTTTACGTTCTCGAAATCTCACCCCTATTTCAGAGTAAAATCTTACCAATCATAGCTAGTACTGGCTATCCACTTTTTGAAGTTATTTGTCAAATTAGTTTAGGCTGTCGTTTACAAAATGTTTTGACCTTAGATGGCTCAATTATTAATGCTGCAGTAGAATTAACACCTAATCATCTAACAGGGCGCTTTCCTATTTGGCAAAGTCCTCAACTAGTAGATCTTAATAATAATTTAGGTCCACATAAATCATCTTTGGGAGCAGTCATTGTTAATGGTAATAACCTTGAAACTGTGATTATGAAGGGATTTAAAATTTTAAACTTGAGTGATGATATTTTTATCAACCATCCCGATGCTAAATTAAGTGACGAACAAATCGAATCTCTATTATTTCATACTAGTATTAGAAGAATTATTGCTGTTTGTGAGGCCTTAAATCGAGGTTTTGATGTTCAAGAAATTCAAAGTTTTACTAAATATAATTTAGTATTTTTGGAAACATTAAAACATTTACTCGATCTAGCTCGCTTGTTGGAGTACAAAAAGGGAGATTTGGATACTTTATTATTAAGCAAACGTTATGGCTTTACAGATTTTTTGATAGCAAAACTTTGGAATTTGACTACAGCGCAAGTAACAAAAATCACCTCACAACTAAGTTTAAACCGTCTTTTTTTACCGACACCCAGCTCTTACTCATTAGATCATGGAGCAGTTTTAAATTATTATTCTAGTTTCTTAGATGATCCTTTTATTAAAGAGCCCAATTATCAAATTATTATTAATAACTATCCTAATTCAGATATGATTTCTAATCATGAGATGACAATTTTAGCCCATCAGCTTATTCATCGATTTCAGTCTGACGGCTATTCGGTAGCTGCTCAGGGTAATTTATTAAGTAAAATTGATTCGCACGCTTTAGGAGATTTTTATGTGGACTCTAGTTATAATAAATCTTACTTATTTAGCCCCCAAAATCGTTTGAATATTGCTATTAATACTATTGAAAATCAACATATTAATTATCCGGTTTCTATTTATAATTTGAAATATCAGCAACAATTACTGCAAAATCACCAAATAACTACAGAAATTATCTTTATTCAAGATAATCAACAGCGCTTATGGCTTTCTTTACCTATTACTAATGTATTAAAAAAGCTATCATCTCAACATTTTGAAATGACAGCTATTCCCAGTAAATTAAAAACCGGACTGGTTAAAAGAATTAGTGATTATGTCCACAGTAATTATCAAAATACCAAATTTGGTACAATAATAATTTCTGATAATGACCAATGGCAGTGGCTAGATGGCTTTACAATTAATGTAGGTATTGTTAGTCAAGTTAATCCCAATTTCATTGATGTACTCTGTCATTGCTTAGTTGGTATTGCAACACCTAAATCGCAGAAAAGTAAACACTTATTTGGACGTAAAATTAATTTAAAACAATTAGCTAATGGATTGTATACGACCAAAGTTAAATATTTTGATTTGCCAACTACTTATCGACAAGAATTAAAATGACACATTATTGAGGTTGCAATTGATTCTTAGGGACAACATAAAGCGTCTGTTGATCAGTATAAATAACAAATCCTGGTTTAGCACCGTTAGGTTTATGCACATGTTTAATCAGGGTATAATCCACCGCTACTTTAGCTTGCGTATTATTTTGCCCAGCTTTAGAATAAAAGGCTGCCAGTTGTGCAGCTTCTTTTAAAACCGTCATACTAGGCTGTAAAGAAGCAATAATTACATGTGATCCAGGCATATTTTTAATATGCAGCCACGTGTATCTTTTGTCAGCAAATTTAGTAGTTAGATAATCATTTTGCAGATTGTTTTTGCCAACGTGAATATGAGTACCATCACTAGCTATAAAAACATCTCCGTGATGAACCTTAGGCGCACGCTTTTTACTAGTACGTGACTGCTTAAGATAGCCTTGTTGTTGTAACTCGGTTTGTATATCAATTAAATCCTGTACTTGAGCATAATCCATTTGGGCTAGAATGCCTTCTAGATAGTCTACTTCAGCGGCAGCAATTTTTAATTGCTCTTGCAAATGCTTAATTGAATTTTTTAATTTTTGGTAAGTTTTAAAGTAACGTTGAGCATTTTGGGAAGGAGAGAGTTCAGGCTTCAGGGCGATTTTCAAGGGTTGATTATTATCATAATAATTATTTAATTCAACCCATTTTGCACCTCTGGGCACCTGATTCATAAAAGTCGTTAATAGCTCCCCGCACAAACGAGCTTGATCTGCTGACTGGGTTTTTTGGAGGTCCTTTTTTAGTCGCTTAATCTTAGTACGGGCTCTTTTTAAGTTACGTTTAATAATCTGCAGAATGTTATCAGCTTGTTGGCGTATTCGGTCTTTACGTGCTCGATCTAGATAAAATTCATCTAACATCAGACTTAAAGAAGTAAATTGATGTGGTTTAAAGTTCTGCTTATCAAGGCTTTGATAAGCAATGGGGGTAAACATTTGCTGTTGTTTTTTAGTATAGAGTGTTGGTTGTGGCTGGCCTAATTGTTGAAATAGGTGATTAAAGTTTTTTAAAATTGCATCGGCATTAGAGTCAGCAGTTACTAAACGCTCAACTATTTCTTGCAATGAATCTTTACCAATCCCCATAAAATTATTGCTAATTAAAGCTTTTGTTTGTTCCGGATCTTGTTGTAACAGTATAGATATATTTGCTTTGACAAAACGTTCACGTAAAAAGGCATCAAATGGATTTTGTAAATTTTGCTGGGGCGGTAATTTATAAATAACCTGGGGTAATAGCTCTCGATAACGATCTTGATTTGAGCTAATATGTTTAATTGCATCGATAATTTTTTGATCGCGTTCTCGTACTAATACAATATTACTGTGCCGATTCATAATTTCTACGTATAGATTTAATATTTGTACATCACCAAGTTCATCTCGATTTTGCAATTTTAAAATTACAATACGATCATTTTTAACTTGAATGATGTCTTTAATAAAAGCACCTGCTAAATGCTTCCGGAGGGTCATCACAAAATTGCTTGGCTTGGGGGGACTAGGCAATTTATGTTGGGTAATTTGTATTCGAGCATAATTAGGATTGGCTGATAAAAGTAAACCATAATTGTGATTTAAAGCGCGAATTGTTAAATAAAGTTCCTGTGCAAAAGGTTGCTGAATTTTCGTAATTCTTCCAGTAATTAATTGTGCTCGTAATTCGGCAACCATTGTGTGCGTAAAAATACCATCAAATGACATAAAATTTATAACAACTCCTATTATTAATTTGAATTCTCATCAGTTAACATTTTACACTATTTAGGATAATGTGATACAATTGTTCCTATTGTAATATCGACCAATAAAAGCTAATAAAGAACGGTTGGTGAATAATATATGAAAATTGCTGTAGTAACGGACAGTTCTTCATATCTTTCAAAAGCAGAAGCAAAAAAATATCAAATTCATATCGTTTCCATACCAGTAATCATTGAAGATCAAGTTTACCATGAGGGTGTGGACATTACTACGGAAAAATTCTATCAACGTATTCGTAGCTTAAAAGAACTTCCGAAAACATCACAGCCAGAATTTGGTGAACTTAATAAACTTTATGATCAATTAGCTGATGCCGGTTATGATGTAGTTATTTCTATTCATTTGGCAGCTACTATTTCCGGGTTAATTAATAGTCTGCATACTCTAGCAAATACCAAATCTAATATTAAAATTATTCCTTATGATTCTCATATCACTGTCAGACTCATGGGCTATTTAGCTATTGAGGCTGCTAGAATGGCACAAGCAGGGGAAGATCTAGATGATATTTTAGCCCGCTTAGATGACTTACGCAGTACAATTGATGAAAATATTATTGTTAATGATCTAACTAATCTAGTAAAGGGTGGTCGCTTATCTAACGCTTCAGCTGTTATTGGCACCATGTTGAATATTAAACCGCTCTTAACTTTTGATGATCAAACCGATGAGATTGTGGCTTATGAAAAAGTGCGTTCTGTCAAAAAAGCATATTTAAAAACTGAGCAGCGCTTTGCCAAAGCTCAAGCAGAAGCGGATTTTCCTTATCGCTTATTAGTATTAGATGCTAATGATCGAGCAGAAAATGACTTATGGACAGCCGACTTACGCAAAAAATTTCCTGATACGACTATTGACCAAAGCTATTTTGGCCCAGTTATTGGTACGCATTTAGGAGAAAAAGCCATGGCTTTAGGATGGATTAAGGATTTTGATAAAGTTTAATATTTGTTAAAAAGGAGCTGGGACAAGGATTTGTCTCAACTCCTTTTTGTTATAAACAGAAATGAAATTCTTATTTTATCAGACCTGTTAATATATAACTTCTAATAAACCAGTTAACCAGTTTTGGATTGGATTATTTTTACTTATAATTAATTCTTAAAATTTTTTCCGCTGATAGGGTAGTACTAAGGGCAATTACAGCTAAAATAGTAAGAATAATAAAATCAAATTGGCAACCCGTAGCTGCTGTACGAGCAATTGCTGCCGTTGATTGAGAAATGTTAAGCTGTTGTACTGAGACTACAGCTGACATTATGCCGGTACCTAACGAACCAGCATATTGCTGTAAAGTATTAAAGAGAGAGTTAACATCAGGTTTAGCAGCTAGTGAAACAAATTTACTAGCATCAGACATTGTATTCCCATAACCGAAGTTGAAACCACCACGCATAAAGCAATAAAAGAACATAATTAAAGCCATAGTTAGCTGTTTAGTCAAAATAGTCAATAAAGCAGCTCCTAATAACATCGAAAGATTGGAAATAAATAATGGTAAAAATGAGCCTTTACGATCATAAATTGTGCCAGCAAATGGAGAAATAATAGCTCCTAAAATAGATCCGGGTAACAAAATTAATCCTGCAATCATCGAATTAGTCTGTAAAACTTCTTCAGCCAAAATTGGTATGACAAAAGATACAGCAATATTCATAAATTGCAAAATAAAAAAATTAATTGCTCGTAAACTCACTATAGGATTTTGCAAAATGGCAAAGTTTAGTAATTGTCGCCGACCATATTTCAGATGCAATAAAAAGCCGGCAAGTAATATAAATGTTATAAGAATTCCCATTAAAAATTTAACATTAGTAAATCCCAAACTACCGCCTTGATCAATACTTATAACTAATGCAATCATTAATCCAGTCAACAGCATTAATCCCCAAAAATCAAAAGCAGAATTATCATGGCGAGCTTTTAAAGTAATAGTGAGCCCACCAGTAATCATAATGATAAGAATAATTGGTATTACGCCAATAAAAATCATCCTCCAAGACCAATAATTATTAATAATGCCACCATAAGTAGGTCCCAAAGCAGGTGCAAAAGAAGTGACCATTGTAGCAAATCCAGTATAAACGCCTAATTTTTGAGGAGGAATTTTAGATAAAATAATATGAAATAGCGTTGGGGTTGATAAACCGGTAGCAATTGCTTCCAGCAAACGACCAACCATCAACATTGGAAAATTAAACGCCAGGGCACATACAATAGTTCCTATAAAGCATACTGTTGCTGCTGTTAAAAACAGGCTGCGTGCATTAAAGCGCTTTACTAAATAAGAAGTAGTGCTCATTACAATCGTTACTAATAATAAATAACCAGTTGTTACCCATTGGACGGTATCTAATTTTATACCAAATTCTTTCATTAAAGTAGGAAAAGCTACATTCATCGAAGTCTCAATTAATATACCAATGAAAGATAAAAAACCAGTAGCTAAAATTGATAATTTAGTTTTTAAAGTAACGACTTGTTCCATCAAATACATTCTCGCTTTCTATTTCTATAATGTTCATTTGATAATTTTAACACAGAAAAATTTAAGTTCGATTTCTTGTTTGGTATTTTATTCTACTTATTTTATTTTATTCTTCTGTAGATAAATTATAAATTTAATTAATTAATAATGACAATAACATAGTATAAAAATAGAAGTATAAATTGATAGTATAGAGAAGTTAACAATAAATAAAATTGATTCTACAAATAAAATTGATTCTACTTTACATAATATATATTATACGAAGTAACAATAAAATTTTAAGAACTAAGTTTAGAAATCACATGCAAACAAGCTTTGTTATTAAAATATATATTCTTTATATCTTATTTGTTTATAACAAGCGAAATTCAAATAAATACTAAGCAATAATATTTTAACATTGATTAGTGTTGTTGAAAAGTTTCATAAGAATCAATCAAGAGAATAAAATTGAACATCTGCCTCTATTTTAGATCTCGTTTACCATTAGTATAGTAACAAATAGTATAGTAACAAAATTCTCAATTTTAAATTAACGCCTCACTTATTTATATTTAGACAAATAAACCAAGTTCTGACTCCTGACATTTTTAAGTAGATTCCACATATATGTATTATATGCTAAAATATTTTTTCACTGATTAAAAAATATGAATTTAGCTAGTTTTTATTTATTATGGTTATAGAGATTTTCTAATTTGCTAAAGATGATTTGATTCTAATAAGTTTTATAATTCTATACAACAGATAATCTATACAACAGATAAATAGATTAGATAAATAGATTTAATTCATTAAATATAATTCAATACGCATGGTGCTAGTTAATTTTTCTGATAGTATCCACAAACAAACATTGTTCTAACCGCGTTTGAAATCCCGCTAGTGAACGCGCGCGATTGCGTTCAATATCAAAAAGATTGTTCCAGCTGGAGAA
>NZ_SCHP01000037.1 GCF_013607485.1 Bombilactobacillus bombi | reverse complement strand
ATATACTAATTAGATAAATAGGAAGAGTTTTAAGCTCCATTTTCCATAAAACTAATGCAATTATTAAAGTATATAGGAATTTAAAATATCGATTGGGATGGAGCGGTAAAAAAAAGAAGCCATAAATTGTAATGACGAAAAACATTACTAGAGCTACTTGCATATTGTTATCAAAGTGATATGGATATTTTTGTGTTAAAATAATCGGATAAATAATAATACTGAGACTGCCAATAATTGTAGATAATAATAGCTTGATTAGTTTCATTGTTATTTTCAATCCTTAAAATATTTTTAATTTTATATTTGAAGATATTTTTTAATTGGTGTAGTGTTTTAGTATTGAAATTAGATAGAGGTTAGAAATAGTATGTTAGAAAAAACGTTTTATAAGCAATTATTAAAAAATTCCTTTAATATTCCAATTGAGGTAACTTACTGGGATAATTCTACAGAAAAGTATGGTGAAGGTGAACCCCAAGTCAAGATAAAATTTAATGAAGCTATTTCCTTAAAGGAAATAACGAATAATGCTTCCTTAGCTTTGGGTGAAGCCTATATGGCTAAGAAGATTGAAATCGAGGGCAGCATCGAAAAATTGATTTTAGCTGCTTATCAGAATAAAAATAGTTTCTTCTATAATAAAACACTTAAAAAGATTATGCCTCATCGTAAGCATTCAGAAAGTGATAACGAAGGTTACATTCAGGAACATTACGACTTAGGAAATGACTTTTATAAATTATGGTTAGATCCCACTATGACTTACTCGTGTGCTTATTTCAAGCATCCAGATGATGATTTACAAACTGCTCAAATTAACAAGGTTAATCATATTCTTAAGAAGCTCAATCAGCAACCGGGGAAAACTTTGGTTGATATTGGCTGTGGCTGGGGTACTTTAATGTTTACTGCAGTACAAAAATATCATTTAAAAGTTACTGGTATTACCCTAAGTGAAGAACAATTTGACTTTGTTTCGCAAAAGATTAAAGATTTGCATTTAGAAAAGGATGCAGAAGTAATTTTAACCGATTATCGGGAGTTGGATGGTAGGCAATGGGATTATGTGGTTTCAGTTGGAATGTTCGAGCATGTTGGTAAAGAAAATTTACCAGGATATTTTGCGGATATTGCTAAATTTATGAAGGATGACGGCGTGGCCTTAATTCACGGTATTACTCGTCAAGGAGAAGGTGCTGCAAATGCTTGGATTGATAAATGGATTTTTCCGGGTGGGTATGTTCCAGGAATTGAGGAAAATATTAATAGTATTTTAAAGTCAGGTTTACAGCTTAGTGACTTAGAAATGTTGCGTCGCCATTATCAAAAGACCACTGAAATTTGGGATAAAAACTTTAATGAGCATCGTGAACAGATTACTAAAATGATGGGTGAAAAATTTGTTCGAATGTGGGATTTATATTTACAAGCTTGTGCGGCTTCATTTGCTTCGGGAAATATTGATGTCATGCAATATTTATTAACTAAGGGGCCATCTGGTTCTAAACTGCCAATGACGCGCGATTATGTCTATCAATAAAAGTGAATAAAGATTTTTATTATGCTGTTTTTTGTGATAACATATTTAGGTTAATTAAATTCCTGATGGAGCAAGTTTGCTTACCTGTAACCGAATAAGGGGGAAAAGTATTTTGGAAAAAGAGAAACATTTTTTTACATCTGAATCAGTGTCAGAAGGCCATCCAGACAAGATAGCAGATCAGATTAGTGATGCAGTTTTAGACGCAATTTTAGCTAAGGATAAGGATGCACGTGTTGCATGTGAGACCACTGTAACAACTGGGTTAGTTTTAGTTGCTGGGGAAATCACGACCAGTGCTTATGTTGATATCCAGACAATTGTTCGCAATACCATTCGTCGCATTGGCTATACGAATTCTGATTATGGCTTCGATGCAGATACTTGTGCAGTTATCGTAGCTTTAGATCAACAGTCGCCAGATATTGCTCAAGGCGTTGATGCTGCCTTAGAAAAACGTGAAAAGCAGGCTGATATTGATCCTTATGATCAAATTGGCGCTGGTGATCAGGGATTAATGTTTGGATATGCAACTAATGAAACTCCTGAATATATGCCTTTACCAATTTTATTGGCCCACAAATTAACCTATCAAGTTGCTCAAGTTCGTAAAAAAGGAATTTTGAATTATTTGCGGCCGGATTCTAAAGCTCAAGTAACCGTTGAATATGATGATAAGGGTCGTGCTTTAAGAGTTGATACAGTAGTTTTAAGTACTCAACATAATCCGGAAATAAAATTAGCGGATTTAAAGCATGATATTATTGAAAAAGTAATTAAAGAGGTTATCCCGGCTAAATTTTTAGATGAAAAGACTAAATTTTTGATTAACCCCACTGGTCGCTTTGTTCTAGGAGGGCCAAGTAGTGATACTGGTTTAACAGGTAGAAAGATTATTGTCGACACTTATGGTGGTTTTGCTCATCATGGTGGTGGGGCTTTTTCTGGTAAAGATGCCACTAAAGTAGATCGTTCGGCTAGCTATGCAGCACGGTATGTTGCTAAAAATCTAGTAGCAGCGAAAATTGCTGATCAGATTGAAATTCAATTGGCCTATGCTATTGGGGTAGCTCGACCAGTTTCAATTGATGTTAATACCTTTGGCACTAGTCAATATACTGACGACCAAATTGTTGCTGCAATTCGTCAGGTATTTGATTTGCGACCAGCTGGTATTATCGATATGTTAGATTTAAAACGTCCTATCTATGAACAAACAGCGGCTTATGGGCATTTTGGTCGAACGGACGTAGATTTGCCTTGGGAACATTTGGATAAAGTCCAAGAATTACAAGAAATATTGCGAAAGTAGGTTGAACATGTGTGAAAAAAACTGAGCAGAAGACAAATGTAAAATTAGTAACAGTTGCCGTCTTTATAGCTAATTTTATGACGGGAATTGAGGGAACAATTGTCTCAACGGCAATGCCCACCATTATTGGGGATTTACACGGTTTGAGTTTAATGAACTGGGTGTTTTCAATTTATTTATTGATGAGTGCAGTTACAACACCAATATATGGTAAATTATCCGATCGTTATGGCCGTAAATTACTGTTAAATATCGGCTTAGTAATTTTTGTGGTGGGTTCATTTTTATGTAGTATGTCGCAGACAATGTTGCAGTTAATTTTCTTTCGGCTTCTGCAAGGTTTGGGTGCAGGTGCTATTCAGCCACTTACTAATACTGTACTAGCAGATATATATCCTTTGGAAAAAAGAGCCAATATGATAGGTTTAAACAGTGCTTCTTGGGGAATTGCTTCAATTATTGCACCCTTACTAGGGGGATTTTTAGTTGAAAGAATTAGCTGGCACTGGGTTTTTGTAATTAACATTCCAATTGGAATATTGACTATGGCGTTAGTTCAATTATTCTTACATGAAAATATCAAGGCGCGTAAACAGGCAATTGATTTTAAGGGGATTATCCTTTTAACTTGGACTTTAATATTTTTAATGTTAGGTTTACAAAATCTTAATTCCGTTAACACTCTAACTATTAGTGCAATTTTGTTAGGCTTGGCTTTAATTTGTTTGGTGATTTTAATTAAAATTGAACGTCACCAGGCTGATCCCATTGTCCCTATTCATCTTTTTACAAATCGGTTATTTGTTATTCAAAATATAACGATGTTGTTAATTTCAGGATTTTTAATTGGTTTTGAAACTTATTTACCAATTTGGATGCAAAGTGTCTTAGGATTACCACCGATTCTTGGTGGTTTTGCAGTAACTCCGAGCTCTGTAATTTGGCTGGTTGGTTCTTATTTTGCTGGCAAAATGATTGCTAAATATCCACCTCACCGCATTACTTCGACGGCATTATTACTGCTTATTACAGGATGTATCATATATCTATTCTTACCACTAAAGACTGCTTTTTATGTCTTTTTATTAATTTCAGCAGTTTATGGCTTTGGTTTTGGTTTAGCAGTCACAACTTCCACGGTCGCTTCCCAAAGTGTGGTTGCGATGCAAGAAGTAGGTACGGCGACTAGTTTTAATACCTTGGCGCGGAGTTTAGGACAGACATTGATGATTTCAGTATTTGGAGTTGTGATGAACCTGAAACTAGCTCAAGGAGTTCAAAATTATCATGGTTTAACTTTCAATATGGTTAATAACATGATTAATCCTTCTACTGCTAATTTAGTGCCAGCAAAATATTTATCACTGGCTCGTAAAGTTGTTTTTTCCAGTTTACATGAGATTTATGTTGTCGGATTATTGATTTTATTGCTAGCTTTTATAGTTAACTTGCTCGATTTTAAGAGTCGAAAGTTGTTGCGTGAATATCAAATATCAGATATTTAATTAAAAGTGTGTTAGCACTAGCAAATAGAGTTCCTGCCAAGACATCACTTGCAAAATGGACGTGTAAGATAACTCGACTACTAATTACTAATAGATCTAAGATAGCGAGCAGGTAAATACCTGTTCGTTTTTTGGTGCGTTGCAAGATGATGATTTGTAGGCTTAAGGCTAACGCAGTTATAGCGACTGTATGTCCACTAGGGAAACTAAAGCCGTGAACTACAACTAAGTGAGTTAAAGTTGGGCGAGGTCTTTGAAAAATGTACTTTAAGTAATGGTTAGCAACTGTATTAATCAAAACGCTACTCACTAAAAATAATTTTTGACGTTTAGAAACTAATATGCTGCCAATAATACTTATAATAACAGTTAAAGAGGGTGTCCCTATATTAGTAAGGACTTGAAAAAACTTAACTAGATCAGGATTTTTAAAAAAGAGGATTTGAAAAACTGATTTATCAAAGTTATCAATTAGGGATACATTATTGTAAACTAATCCTGCAAGTAAAATAAAAAGTGAATATAAAATAATAATTGGAATAAGTTTGTTTACGTGTTTATTTCGCATAGTAACTCCCTTGTGTTTATATTAAATAGTTAGTATTATATAGGGTAGAGTGTTTAATACGTGATAAATATATCATAAATAGTTATGTTTGGAGATTGTACACTTGAATTATCAATTGTATTTTAACAAAAAAATTAGTGGTCTAAAAAAAGTATGTAAGAAGCAATTTTTTACTCGCTTTACAATTATCAGTTTTAGCTGTTTATCAGTCGGCATAGGAAGTCAATTTTTAGCTACAACAGTTAAAGCAGATGATAATGTGCCAATGACTATTAATATTAATAATGCAGCAAATCCTGAAAATATTGTAACTTCCAATGGCTATGGTGATCAAAAATTCCTTAATTATTTAGGCTTATCGGCACAAAAATTAGCAAGCAACAATGACTTATATGCTTCCGTAATGATTGCTCAAGCATTACTAGAAAGTGGTTGGGGAACTAGTGGCCTGGCCCAGGCACCTAATTATAATTTATTTGGTGTAAAGGGTACTTATGAAGGACAAAGTGTTAATTTTAGCACTCAAGAAGATGATGGTGCGGGCAACTTATTTTCTATCAATTCTGGTTTTCGACGCTATCCTTCTTATAAAGAATCTCTAGAGGATTACGTCCGTGTTTTGCGGTCTAACGAGCAACTTTATGGTCCTGTTTGGCGGAGTAATGCGCCGACATATCAAGATGCTACCAAAGCTCTAACTGGACATTATGCTACCGATACAACTTATGATCAAAAATTAAATGGTCTTATTGAAAAATATAATTTAACCCGTTTTGATCAATCACCGACACCCGGTGAGCAGCTTAGTGTTAATGATATTGTGGTTAATAAAGTTAATTGGGTAGTTAATCAGACACAACCGCACTTGAGTGCTAGTGCTTATCAAAAGCAGCAGGCACCTGTGATTATTTTGAATCATTATAATCATTCTTTTGCTAGCGCATCGAAGCAACCTAATGTAAAAATGCCCGTAGCTATTAATGATGAAATTTCAGAGGCTATTAATCTGAATAAAGAGATTACACAAATTCCTCCTGTTAAGGCACTGCCTTTAATCAATCAGACTTTGCCTAAAAAACACGATGCTATCACTGTTAAGAAACAAGTTTCCAAAACTGACCAATCTAATGGTGATGTTTCAGTAAATAAGGAAGAAATTCCTGCAAATGAAAAAAATACGGAAAAAAGTTCTCCTGCACAGTTGCAATAGTTTGTTAGATTATTTATAATATTAAATATTATTAACAATGTTTAATAAACAAAGCGAGAAAATAGTAATTGATTTCTTACTTTTCAGAAAGTGGAAGGTTGATGTGATTCCATAAGTAAGGTTCAATGAACTCATTCTCAAGTTTAAATATTGAATAAAAGTAGATATTTACGGGGTATCGTTAACTACTAAAGAGTTGCATAATAACATGCAAAACTTAGGTGGTACCGCGGTTATTCGTCCTATTGCAAATAGCAATAGGATTTTTTTATAAGGAGGATTATTTATGAGTTATAACCATAATGTTGTCGAAAAAAAGTGGCAAGAATACTGGCAAAAAAACCAAACTTTTAAAACTACAACAGCTAAAGATAAAGATAATTTTTATGTTTTGGATATGTTTCCTTATCCTTCCGGCAAGGGTCTACACGTGGGACATCCAGAAGGCTATACAGCTACAGATATAATTGCCAGAATGAAGCGGATGCAAGGTTTTAATGTCTTACATCCCATGGGTTGGGATGCATTTGGCTTGCCAGCTGAGCAATATGCAATTAAAACGGGAAATAATCCGCGAGAATTTACCCAAAAAAATATTAACACCTTTAAAAAGCAAATTAATTCATTAGGATTTTCTTACGATTGGGATCGTGAAGTCAATACGACTGATCCTAACTATTATAAATGGACTCAATGGATTTTTGAGCAGTTATATAAAAAAGGCTTGGCTTATGAAGCCAAAATTCCGGTTAACTGGAGTCCAGATTTAGGTACGGTGGTTGCCAATGAAGAGATTATTGATGGTAAAACCGAACGGGGTGGTTTTCCCGTTTATCGTAAACCAATGCGACAATGGATGCTTAAGATTACTGCTTATGCTGATCGCTTAATTGATGACTTAGATTTATTGGATTGGCCTGAGAGCATTAAAGATATGCAAAGAAATTGGATTGGTCGTTCCACTGGTGCTCAAATAACTTTTAGCATTGCTGATAGTGATCAGAAATTTGATGTTTTTACTACTCGTCCAGATACTATTTTTGGAGCTACCTACATGGTAATGGCACCCGAAAAAGATTTGGTTAATCAAATTACTACATCTCAACAGGCAGATGCTGTGAAGGCTTATCAAGAACAGACAGCACGCAAAAGTGATTTAGATCGAACAGATTTAAATACCGATAAGACGGGTGTATTTACTGGTGCATATGCAATTAACCCAGTTAATGGCAAAAAAGTTCCTATTTGGATTTCTGATTATGTATTAGCTAGCTATGGTACAGGAGCGATTATGGCCGTTCCTGCTCATGATCAGCGGGACTATGACTTTGCTCGCAAGTTTTCTCTGCCAATCACCCCAGTTATTGCCGGTGGTAACATTGATGATGCCGCCTATGTTGGTGATGGCAAGCATATTAATTCAGAATTTTTAAATGATCTTAATAAAGAACAAGCTATCGCTAAAATGGTAGATTGGTTAGAAGAACATCAAGTAGGTAAGAAACAAGTTAACTATCGCTTGCGCGACTGGGTATTTTCTAGACAGCGGTATTGGGGAGAACCTATTCCAGTTATTCATTGGGAAGATGGCGAAACTACCTTAGTTCCTGAAGATGAGTTACCGTTACGATTGCCAGTTGAAGCTGATATTAAGCCTTCTGGAACCGGTGAAAGTCCATTAGCTAACTTAACAGATTGGGTTAATGTGGTTGATAAAAATGGACGTAAGGGCCGCCGGGAGACTAATACCATGCCACAATGGGCCGGCAGTTCCTGGTATTACTTACGTTATGTAGATCCTCATAATGATCAGGTAATAGCTGATTATCAAAAACTAAAAGATTGGCTGCCAGTTGACTTATACATTGGTGGTGCCGAACATGCAGTGTTGCATTTGCTATATGCACGTTTTTGGCATAAGTTTTTATATGATATTGGGGTTGTTCCTACCGTGGAACCATTCCAAAAGTTATTTAATCAAGGAATGATTTTAGGACAAAACCATGAAAAAATGTCTAAGTCAAAAGGGAATGTAGTCAATCCAGATGACGTAGTTGCTGAATATGGTGCTGATGCTTTACGGGTGTATGAGATGTTTATGGGGCCTTTAGATGCTTCGATTTCTTGGAGTGAAGAGGGCTTAGCTGGTTCTTATCGGTTCTTAGAGCGTGTTTGGCGCTTATATATTAATAATGACGATGATAATATTTTACGATCAGACTTTGTGGTTGAGCAGGATAATTCAGATTTGAAAAAGGTATATAGTGAAACTGTTAAAATTGTTACAGATCGCTATGAAAAATTACAATTTAATACGGCAATTTCGCAAATGATGGTATTTTGTAATAATGTTCAAAAAGCTAAAATTTTCCCTCGTGAATATGCAGAAGGTTTCGTGAAATTGTTAGCACCAATTGCGCCACACATGATGGAAGAATTATGGCAGAAGTTAGGTCATCAAGAATCTATTACTTATGCACAATGGCCGACTTATCATGAAGAAGATTTAATTACTGACAATGTAGAAGTTATTCTACAAGTGAATGGCAAATTGCGGGATAAAATTACTGTTCCCATTGATACGCCAAAAGAACAATTGCAAAAATTAGCTCTTCAAAATCAGCATTTGCAAAAATTCATCGCCGATAAGAAAGTTGCTAAAGTAATTGTTGTTCCTAACAAAATTGTCAATATTGTAGTAAAATAAAAGCTTCAAAACCATGCAGAGAGGACAGATGAAATGACGCAAAATAGTCAAACATCCACGACATCTGGGCAAGTTTCTCAAAGTAAGTCCAGTTTAATTAGAGGTTCCGCGTGGATGACGGCTGGGAGCATTTTTTCCCGTATTCTCGGTGCAATCTATGTTATTCCTTGGAATAACTGGTTTGGTTCGTTATTGATGGCTAAATTAGCCAATTCATTGTTTGGTAAAGGCTACAATATTTATAGTTTATTTTTAATAATTTCTACTGCGGGAATACCTGGGGCAATTTCTAAACAGATTGCTCATTATAATGCGATTAATGAATATGCTACCGGTAATAAATTATTTCGTCAGGGACTTAAGATTATGGCAGTCACTGGTGTCCTGACAGCTGCAATAATGTATTTTGGAGCCCCAGTTTTAGCAGTTCTCTTGTCTGGCGGCGATCAAAATGTAGTGCCAATTTTAAGAGCTTTATCATGGGCTTTATTAATAATCCCCATCATGAGTATTGTCCGAGGATACTTTCAAGGCTATGAGCAGATGGCACCTTCAGCTATTTCGCAATTTATCGAACAAGTGGCGCGAGTAATTTATATTTTAGCAGCAACTTATTTTGTTATGAAAGTTAAAAATGGTAGCTATATTACTGCGGTCGCGCAATCTACTTTTGCTGCTTTTATTGGGGCTATCTTTGGTCTGGGAATTCTGGGTGTCTATTTCTTGCGACAATTACCTAAATTGCGGGCTTTGTCTAAGGGTAGTAAAAATGAAGTTGATCTCAGTGAGAAAAATTTCTTTTGGGAAATTTGGAGCCAAGCTTTACCGTTTATTATTTTAGATTCTGGAATTGTTTTATTCCAAATTTTCGATCAACAAACTTTTAACTTTATGATGAGTACAGTGATGCACTTATCGACAAACACTTTGAATTCTTTGTATGCCTTATTTAGTTTTAATTCCAATAAGTTAATAATGATTGTCGTGTCCTTATCGACCGCTTTAGCAATTACAGCAGTACCATTATTATCGGCTGCGTATTCTAAAAAAGATTGGCCAGAAGTTAGTGCACAAATTGGCAATACTTTACAGTTGTTTTTCTTAGTTATGATTCCTTCAGCTTTAGGCATGTATGCAGTAGCTAAGCCGCTTTATATTTTATTTTATCGGTATGACCAATTGGGTATTTTTATTTTACAATTCAATTCAGTTATTGCTATTTTATTGGCACTTTTCACAGTTTTATCAGCTATTTTACAGGGGTTATATCAAAATGGTTTAGCGATTAAATATTTTTTAATTGGTTTTGGCGTTAAAATTATTTGTCAATATCCTTGTATTTATCTTTTTAAAACTTTTGGGCCTTTGCTTGCTACGGGTATAGGAATGACTGTGACTTCGTTGTTGATGTTTCAATTATTGCGATACAAATTTGGCTTTGAAATTCGGCAAACTTTTCGGCGTACTTGTGGTATTTTATTCTTATCTACGATTATGTTGATAATTGTGCTGGCTATTGATTGGGGAGCTTATCATTTTATTAGCGTGGATAATCGAATTTTATCAGTAGGCTTATTAATTGTTGAAGTTCTGATTGGAGTAGCACTTTATGGTTATTTGATATTAAAAGTCAGATTAGCTGAAAAGATTTTAGGCCCTAAGATTGTTTTGTTACGCAAAAAATTACACATTAGTTAATGTTACAAATAGGATTGGGAGGTTGTTTTAGTCTCAATCCTATTTTTGTCTATGCAAATAAATGGATCCAATATAATCTGTAAATAAAATTGTTGAAAACACTTTCTGATTGCGTTTTAATTAAAATAGAAAGATTAGGGAGGAATTATTATGGTTAATTACAGTGATAATTATGAAAAATTTGCCCAAGAAACTAAAGTTTTGCGGGAACAATCGCCTGCTGAAATGCAAGCTTTTGGTGGATTAGTTAAAGAATCACTTAAGTCAGGCGCTTTAGATACAAAAACTAAGGAAATGATTGCTTTGGGAATTGCGATTGCAGATCGTTGCGAAGGCTGCATTATGTCACAT
>NZ_SCHP01000036.1 GCF_013607485.1 Bombilactobacillus bombi | reverse complement strand
TAATCTTTTTGATATTGAACGTAATCGCGCTCGTTCACTAGCGGGATTTCAAACGCGGTTAGATCAATGTTTGTTTGTAGATACTATCAGAAAAATTAACTAGCACAATGCGTAATACTATTGTGCGCCCAGCTGCCTTAACAAACAAAAATCCCACTGGAAAAATTGCTTTAGCAACTAATTTGGACTTAATCAATCACGGACAAGTGCGCACGATTACCCGCAGTGATGTAGCACAAACAATTGTAGAGTGCCTTGATCAACAGGCAACATTAATCAGGCTTTTGATATTAGTAATGGTAATTTACCAATTAACCAAGCTCTAGACAGTTTAATTAATTAAATATGTTTCAATTTAAACAGTCAAAATTACCGCGGCAGCTATTGTCGCGGTTTTTTATAACAACTAAATTTAGAAATGTAGTACACTAAAAAGATAAATTAAGTGATGAGGTAAATAAATGAAATTAATTAATTTTCGTGATTTGGGTGGTTTAACAACCCAAGATCACCATACAATTAAAACCAAGCAACTTTTACGTTCGGGCGAATTGGTGGGTTTAGATAAGGATACTAAGAACAAATTAAGGGAGGATTATCATTTAACTTTAGCCATTGATTTTCGCCGCGATTTTGAAATCAAAGAACGCCCTGATGATCAAATATCTGGTGTGGAGATTATTAACATTGATATTTTAAAGTCTGCGAATAATAATGCCAGTTTAGAGGACTTTATCACGATTGGTGCCAGTGACCAGGTTGATCAGCATATGTTAAATATTTATCATGATTTAGTCATGGATCCTAATGCTCAAGCTGGTTATCAACAATTCTTGCAATTAGTCCTTCACAACACTACAGGTTCCACATTGTTTCATTGCTTTGCTGGAAAAGATCGAACGGGTTTTGGAGCGGCTTTAATTCTAAGCTTGTTAGGTGTGGATGAAGCGCAAATTCTAGCTGATTATTTAAAAACTAACCAAGACCGTAAGGATGCCAATGATGCTATTATTGCTACTTATCGTCAACAAGGAGCTAGTCCTGAAGCATTGGAAGCACTGGCTATTGCTTTATATGTGAAACCAGAATATTTACAACTGGCTTTTAGTTTAATTAAGGAAAATTATGGGGATATTATAAACTTTGCCCAACAAAAATTAAATTTTGGACCAGAAGAGGTAACACAATTACGAAATAAATTTTTAAGATAAACTAATTAGATTACACATTAAAATTTGATATTTATCAATCATTAGACACAAAGCTGGGGCCACATTGGTCCTAGTTTTTTATGACATTTGTCATATCAATAAGTTACGTTTATGACTTCTGAGGTTAAGGCTTAATTGCTAAACTAGCTTTATTAGTTCAAAGGGGTAAAAAATCATGACAAAAGTAATTACAGTCCAAAATCTTAGCACTAAGTACGGGCAAAAGGTTGTTTTGGAAAATTTAAGTTTTACCATCCAAGCGGGAGAAATCGTGGGATTATTGGGTGCTAATGGGGCTGGAAAGACGACTCTAATTAAAGTGCTTTTAGGAATGCAGGAAATTAATTCAGGTCAGGTTCAAATTTTGCAGCAAAATCCACATTCCCAAAGTATTAAGGAGCAGATAGGTGTTATGTTTCAAGATGATTTAGTTATCAAGCGAGTCCGAGCCGTCGAATTAATTGAACTAGCGCGTTCTTTATATTCCAAGCCTTTAGCTAGTAAGAACTTAGAGCAAATAGCTGATTTAGGCAAGGATGGGAAAAATTACGTTAATAAACTTTCAGGCGGACAACAGCGGAAATTAAATTTTGCTTTAGCATTGGCGGGTGACCCCACGTTATTATTTTTAGATGAACCAACGGCGGGAATGGATACAACTAGCCGTCATCACTTTTGGCATTATGTTCGGCAATTAGCTGCTCAAGGCAAAACAATTATTGTGACAAGTCATTATTTAGCAGAAATTGAAGATATTGCGACACGGATATTATTTTTAAAGAACCACAAGCTCATTCATGATGGCAGCTTGGCAGACTTAAGAGCTAACTTTAGTTATAAGAGTGTAACTTTTAAGAGCAACTTAACACCACAGCAGTTAGCCCTTAACAGCGGTAATTTACAAAGTTATGAACACAATCATTATCTTTTTGTAGTTCAAGATATCGATCAATTTTTACAAGAACTGGTTTCACAAATGTCTCAGATTCATGATTTACAAATCAAGGAAACATCATTGGATGATATTTTCCAACAACTTGAGGAGAAATAATATGCATAACTTTCGATTATGGACCCAAATTAATTTTAAACGATTAATTGGGCGTAACTTACGCTCTTTTATTTTTTGTATTCTAGTGCCGGCCGCTTTTTATCTTTTATTTACTAAGGTCATGAATCAAGGGATGCCCAGAGATTTTAAACAGACATATTTAATCAGCATGGTAATTTATGCAACATTGCTCAGCTCTGTTATCACAGTTTCCAATAATACCTTGGCTGATCGGGAACAACATGTTTGGCGCCTACTTAAAGTTACGCCCTTGAATATATCTACTTATTATGGTTCCCTTTTTTTAAATATTTTATTATTATCAGTTATTGAAGTAGCGGCAATGGAATTAATAGCATTTTTAGTAGTGGGTGTTGAGTTAACTTTAAGTAATTGGGGATTAATTATTTTATTAGCTACTTTAGGTAGTTTGCCTTTAATGCTCTTTGGTGCTTCAATTACTTACTTAGGAGACGGCAATACTGTTAATCTAGTATCTTCCATGTTAGTTTTTCCAGTTGCAGTATTAAGTGGATTGTGGTGGCCATTATCAATGTTTCCACATTGGCTGCAAAAAATTGGGCAATTACTGCCAACTTACCAAACATATGACTTAATTAACCGAGTAATTCAAAAACATTCTTGGCCGCTAACTTCAATATTAGGTGAAATAATTTGGTTAATTATTGGCATAATTATGATATTATTTGTTCAAAAACATTCACATGCTGTTTAATTAATAAGTAGAATTAAAAAGAGAGTAGAAACTTTATGAACTTTATCCGAAAATATATCTTATTTCCCCGCCGTTTTGGTTTTAGCCCTTATCTGTGGCTGTTGTGGTTGTTATTACCCTTAGCCCAGTTATTCCCTTATCGCCAGCTCCAAGATTGGATAGCTTTAATGTTATTAATAATATTTGTATGGTTTTATCGTAATAGTTGGACAGTTACTGCTTGGGAAAGCTTTTGGCTAATCGGCCAATATCTCATAACGTTAATTTTGATTTATTTACAGGGGATGTTTTCCTTATTTTTATTTACTGCTTGGGTGGTAGGTTCCTTACCAATTAGTAAAGCTAAGTTCAAACGCTACTTATTGATTTACTATTTAGCTGTTGCTTGGGGAATTTTATTAGTATTCAGCCAAGGCTACTTGGTTAAAAACTACTGGAATGGCGTTGAAATAGTACTTTTCTTATTTATTGTTCTTTCACCCTTTGGTGGCCGATCAGTTCGCAATACCTACTTGCGTTCCGGCATCTTAAAACAGCAAAATAAACGTTATGAAATGTTAATCCGCCGCGGCGAACGTGAACGGATTGCCCGTGACTTGCATGATAATTTAGGCCAAGTTTTTGCCACGATTACTCTCAAGGCCGAATTAGCTCAGAAGTTGCTGAATAAAAAACCAGCCGCAGTTCATCAACAATTAGCAGAAATTCAAGCTACAGCCCGGGATAACTTGTCATTGGTTCGTGAAATTGTTACTGACTTACGTCAAATTACTTTAACAGAAGCCTTAGTGAATTTAACAGACAAGCTAGCAGGGTTGAAAATTTCCTTATGGACTAGTCAAGAAGAACTCGCCCAACAATGGCCGCTTGCCGTTCAAGAAACAATTGCAGCAATTTTGCAGGAAGCAATGACTAATGTAATGCAATATAGCCAAGCCAATACAGTCTGGGTTACTTTTGCACAGACTCACCAGCAAGCGTTAGTTACTATCACTGATGACGGGAAGGGTTTTAAACAAGTGCGTACTGGAGCACATGGTATTATGGGCATGAAAGAACGCACCCAACAGTTACAAGGAGAGTTTTTAATTACCAGCAATCATCAGGGGACAACCATCAAATTAACGCTGCCCTTAAAGGAGTAAGTGTATGATAAAAATAATTTTGGCTGAAGATCAAATAATGCTAAGTTCTGCTTTAGCAGCTATTTTGAACTTGGAAGATGACTTAGAAGTTATTGCTAATTGTAATAACGGCCAATTAGCATGGAATTGTATTCAACAACAACAGCCAGATCTTGCCTTATTAGATATTGAAATGCCCCAAATGAATGGTTTACAGGTAGCTCAAAACATTTATGAACAACATTTAACTACCAAAACTATTATTTTGACTACTTTTGCTAATAAAAGCTATTTTGAAAAAGCAGTTGCTGCCCATGTGAAGGGCTATTTATTAAAGGATAGCTCCAGTGATGATCTCGTAGATGCTATCCACCAAATCTTGATGGGAAAGACTTTATATGCGCCTGAATTAGTGCAGTCAGTGTTAAGTGGCGCTGCCAACCCCTTAACTAAGCAGGAACAAAATGTTTTAGTAGGTATTGCTGCTGGTTGGACCACCACAGAAATTAGTCAAAAGCTATTTTTGTCAAATGGTACTGTACGTAATTATATTTCGGCTATTTTAAGTAAATTGGCTGCTAAAAACCGTATTGAAGCCGTTAATGTAGCTCAAGCTCAAGGATGGCTATAAGAGGAGAGGTTAATCTTCTTACATGATTATGTTAAAAAATTATGAACTAGGTAATTATACCGAAGCAAGCAATGATTATCAGTATTTCAAAAAGAAATGGCCCCATATTTCAGTTTATTCTTTGGAATATCAGCAAGCCCAACAAGATTTTTAATTAGCAATCGTTTCAGTACTATATCTAAAAATTGGTTGCATTACGTAATTATAATTATGAAATATTTAACTGAAGTGCACTAATTTATTCTTGGCTATCGATAAGAACAAGGCTTGAAGAACAAGACTTGCAAAACAACTCTTATCCCCACCCAACTTTGTCACTTATTAGTAGTATAATATGGGAGGAAAATTCTTTTTAATGGAGTGATAAAATGTTGTGGCCTTGGTTACACTTAGTTTTTGGAGTGATTTTATTAATTGCAATTATTGGAGGCATGTTGACTACGGTACCGATAGCTAAAATTTGGGTAATGATTGCTCGAATTTGTTATTTAGTTCTCATTATCAGTGGTATTTTAATGTTGGGATATGCATGGCACGAACACCCAGCATTAACAATTTTTAAAATTATTATGGCTCTAGTACTGATTGGCGTAATAGAAATGGCTTTTTCTAAAAAACTTCAACGTTCATTTTCTCGACCAATTTTTTATGGCGCTCTATTTTTAGCAATTATTGTTGTGATAATCGGCTTTACAATGACTGGTGGCTTTCCTTTATTTAGCTAATTATGAATAAAATTCCCTTAATAACTGCTTAGTAGCAATGAATCATCAGCACTTACTACTATATTTGGTACTTTTGAAAAGCAGACTACAATATATGGATGAATTATGCTATTATATATTAGTTGTTTAAAAGGGGAGGAAGCAAATGATGATAGTACTAAGCGGCATGATTGGTGCTGGCAAAAGCAGTCTGGCAACTATTTTGTCAGAGCATTTAGGGACACAGGCCTTTTACGAACAAGTAGACGATAACCCAGTTTTACCCTTGTTCTATGCTGATCCTAAAAAATATGCCTTTTTGCTGCAAATCTATTTTTTAAATAAGCGTTTTGCTTCAATTAAGCGCGCTTTAAGTGATGATAATAACGTATTAGACCGGTCAATTTATGAAGATTCTTTATTCTTTCATATTAATGCAGACATGGGGCGGGCGACTGAACAAGAAGTTCAAGTCTATGATGAATTATTAGATAATATGATGGAAGAATTGCCTTATGCTGCCCATAAAAAGGCTCCCGATTTATTAGTGCATTTAGTGATTTCTTATGACACAATGTTAGAACATATTCAAAAACGTGGGCGTCCTTATGAGCAACCACAAAACGACACTTCTTTGGTGGATTATTATCATAATTTATTAGAGCGCTATGATTCTTGGTATCAAAATTATAATTATAGTCCTAAAATGCAAATTAATTGTGATGAATATGATTTTGTGGAAAATGCAAGTGATCGTGAAAAAGTCTTACAATTAATTGATGCTGAACTGAAAAAACGGGGCACAATTTAATTTAGTAATTTTTTACAATAATAGACTTTAATGTATTATAAATAAAAGCAGCCTTCGGGCTGCTTTTTGAATACGATGATAGGCTTTAATGTTAGATTTTGTTATAATAAGATATATTAAACTGTTTTGAGGAGAGCTACGTAATGAACATTGGTATATTTACAGATACTTATTTTCCACAGGTTAGTGGAGTAGCCACATCCATTCAAACACTGAAGAATGACTTGGAGCGTAAAGGCAATACGGTTTATATTTTTACGACCACTGACCCTCATGTCACTAAAAATACGATTGAACCTAATATTTTTCGTTTGGGAAGTGTACCCTTTATTTCTTTCACTGATCGTCGTGTGGCTTTCCGTGGGATGTTTCATGCTTTAAAGTTGGCTAAAGAATTAGATTTGGATATTGTTCATACACAGACAGAGTTTTCTTTAGGCTTAATTGGGAAGTTTGTTGCCCACAGTTTGAAAATTCCTTGTGTGCATACTTACCATACAATGTATGAAGACTATTTGCATTATGTCTTAAATGGACATTTACTAAAACCTTATCATGTTAAACAAATGTCTAAACTCTTTATTTCAGGTATGTCTGGTGTGGTGGCTCCTAGTCAGCGCGTGTACGACACTTTACACGGCTATGGAATTAAGACTCCAATGCAAATAATTCCCACGGGAGTTGACTTATCGGAATATACGCAGCCAATTGACACTTTAACTTTGCGTCAACGATTACATCTCAATGAACAGCAGCCGATCTTACTGACCCTAAGTCGAGTAGCCCATGAGAAAAAGATTGAAATTCTAATTAGTAAAATGCCTCAATTACTTCAAGTGTTTCCAGATTTAGTCTTATTAATTGTTGGCGATGGCCCAGATAAAGATGAATTAGAGCAGCAAGTCCAGCAATTAAAGATTACTGCGCATGTTATTTTTGTTGGAGAAGTAGCACACAATCAAGTGGCTCCATATTATCATTTGGCAGATTTGTTTGTTTCGGCTAGTGATACGGAGTCTCAAGGTCTAACCTTTATTGAGGCAATGGCAGCGGGCTTAAAGTGTGTTGTGCGTTCAAGCCCTTATACAGACGACTTATTTGATGATCCATCTTTAGGAGTAACCTATAAACATCCAGAAGACTATGTAGGTTTAGCCACGCAGTATTTGCAGCATGGTCCTGTATTTAACGATGTAGAGCCACGACGAAAAAAATTATACGCTATATCTTCTGATTATTTTGGTGATCGTATTTTAGAATTTTATCAAGACGCTTATAAATATTTTTTGCGTAGGAAATTGGCGAATGAACCATTAAAGGACGGCCAATATTATGACGATTAAAATTACTATGTTTTCTTCAGCTCAAAAAGTCGCTGGTCAAGGAGTAGGTAGCGCTTATTCGGAATTGATTCGACTTTTAAAAACTTATTTAAAAACTGATTTTGAGTTACATTTTAATGATTATCATGCAACGGATATTAGCCACTATCATACAATTGATCCCCAATTTTATTTATCGACTTTTTCGAAAAAGCGTGGCCGCAAAATTGGGTATGTTCATTTTTTGCCAGAAACCTTACAAGGAAGTTTAAAAATTCCGCACTTCTTAAATCCATTAGTTGCTAAATATGTAATTGGCTTTTATAAACGGATGGATCAACTTGTAGTAGTCAACCCTAGTTTTATCCCCCAATTGCAGTCTTATGGTCTTGATTCTAAGAAAATCAAATATATTCCTAATTTTGTTTCGCAAAAGGAATTTTATCCTTGTTCTCAGCGCCAACGAGCTCATATTAGACAAGACTTAGGTCTAAAAGATAATGACTTTGTGGTTTTTGGTGACGGTCAGGTGCAAAAAAGAAAGGGTATTGATGACTTTTACAAATTAGCCCAGCATAATCCTCATATTAAATTTATTTGGGCTGGCGGTTTTTCCTTTGGTGCTTTAACAGATGGTTATGACCACTATAAGCAATTAATAAAGACTGCTCCCGTAAATATGATGTTTACGGGCATTATTAGTAGAGATAAATTAAACGATTATTTAAATGCAGCGGATTTATTTTTATTGCCTTCTTTTGATGAACTGTTTCCAATGTCCGTTTTAGAAGCTTTTAATACGCATACGCCAGTACTTTTGCGTGATTTAGAGTTGTATCATAATATTATTCAAGGATATTATCAGCCAGCAGACAATTACGCGGATATGAATCAGATAATTAGACACCTTGCTAGTAATCCAGCAGATTTACAACAGTTAGCTTTAATGGCAGCTTCAGGGGCTAATTATTATTCTGAACAGCATTTAAGCCAAATTTGGAAAGAGTTTTATTGGCAACAGTACAAGCAAAAAAAGAGGTAACTCATGAGTCGTAAAAATCAAATATCAGCCTTGATTATGTTAATTATTGGTTTAGGTGTCTTCGCTTTTGAAATGCGTACCACTAATTTGCAAGCCTTATGGCAACAAGCTCTCCAGATGAATTTATTTTGGTTGGTAGTTGCTTTTTTAGCGATGTTTTTATCTTATTTTTTTGAAGCACTAGTTTTAAAAGTTCTCTTAAAAGGGCGCGAAGATTCTTTAAGCAATTGGTGGAATATTTTGCGGATTCCCTGGATTCAGGCCTTATTTAATGCGATCACGCCTTTTTCATCAGGGGGGCAGCCAGCTCAACTAATCGCTCTGTTACAATCCGGTGTTGAAGGTGGACGAGCGAGTTCAGTATTGTTAATGAAGTTTATCATTTATCAAACTATTGTTTTAGTAAATTTCATTATTGCAATGATTTTTAAATTTGAAAGTATCGCTCATCAGTATGCAGCCTTGGCCTTTTTAATTGCTGGTGGCTTTGTCATTCATGTATTTACCATTGGCCTATTGTTGATGATTATGTTTTATTATCGGTTAACACGCAAATTAGTCATGGGAATAATGAAATTAATTTCAATTTTTGTAAATCGGCAAAAAGCACAATCTTGGACACAAAAAGCACTTACAAAGATTGACACTTTTCATAAAGAAAGTTTAGTATTAAAAAAAGAATGGCCTAAAGTTTTATTAGCAACTTTATTGACGTTTATCCAGTTATTGTTTTACTATTTGGTAGTCTATTTTACTTTATTGGCTTTACATGTTCAACGTGCCCGAATTATGGATGTTTTGATTATGCAAATAATGATTGTCATGATTACTTCCATTTTTCCCATACCTGGAGGTACAGGTGGCGCGGAGTACAGTTTTAAAACTTTATTTGCACGCTTTGTAAGCCTGCCCAGTCAACTTTATTTAGGGATGTTTATTTGGCGTTTTATTACTTATTATTTAGGAATGTTTCTTGGAATTATTGCAGTAGCATTTAAACCAATCAACGAACGCAAGCATGGATAACTGCGTGGAGGCAAATTTTTTAATGAAGAACCTAGGGAAAAAAATTACTAACTTTATCAATACTAAATTGGGGTTTTTTGCATTAGCAGTTTTATTATGCTGGCTCAAAACTTATTTTATTTATTTGACTAAATTTAATTTGGGCGTTAATGGCAGTATGCAGGCCTTTTTACTGTTTTTGAATCCTATTCCAACAACATTATTACTTTTGGGTATTGCAATTTATATGAAGGGCCGTAAGTCGTATGTGTATATGTTAATTATTGATGCAATTACATCGACTTGGTTATTTGCCAATATTTTGTATTACCGTGAATTTTCTGATTTCCTGACTATGACCCTGATGAAGGGCTCTAGTTCAGTCTCGAACAATCTTGGCAAAAGTATTATTGGAATCATCAAACCTACTGATTTTTTAGCCTTTATTGATGTTGTCATTTTGATTATATTGTTATTGTTTAAAGTTATAAAAATTGATATCACTAAATTAAATGTACGTATACCTGCAACCATTAGTGCCATTGCCATAGTGGCTTTTGGGATTAATTTGACTTTGGCGCAGCAAGATCGTTCAGGCTTGTTGACGCGGACTTTTGATAATAACTATATTGTGAAATATTTAGGGCTTAATACGTTTTCTGTTTATGATGCAGTCAAAGCTGCCAAAACTAGTGCAGTCAAAGCTAATGCTGACAGTTCGGATATGAAAACCGTGAAAGATTATATTAATAATAATCGAGTTGCCTCCAATATTCAGTATACAGGTGTAGCTAAGGGCAAAAATGTCTTTATTATTCATCTCGAAAGTTTTCAGCAATTTTTAATTGATTTTAAATGGGACAACCAAGAAGTAACTCCCAATATTAATAAACTCTATCATTCAAAAAGTACTGTAAGTTTTGATAATTTCTTTAATCAAGTGGGTCAAGGCAAGACAGCCGATGCAGAATTAATGTTGGAAAACTCCTTATTTGGTTTGCCTGAAGGAGCAGCTATGGTTACTGATGGCACATCTAATACCTTTCAAGCTGCCCCAGCTATTTTGGATCAACACGGTTATACGACAGCCTCTTTTCATGGGGATGTTCCTAGTTTTTGGAATCGTGATAACACATATAAATCCTGGGGATACGATTATTTCTTCAGCTCTAAATATTATAAAGAGAAAAAAGACTACAATATTGGCTATGGTATGAAAGATAAGATCTTTTTACGTGATGCAGCTAATTATGTCCAGCAGCTGCCTCAGCCATTTTATGCTAAATTAATTACAGTCACTAATCACTATCCTTACATGCTTGACAAGAAGAATCAAACTATTCAAAAGACCAATACTGGCGATAGTACTGTTGATGGTTATGTTCAAACTGCGCATTATTTGGATCAATCAATTGGCGAATTTATGGCTTGGCTAAAGGCAACAGGACTAGATAAAAAAAGTGTTGTTATTTTTTATGGTGATCATTATGGTATTTCAGCTAACCATAAAAAGGCCGTAGCTAAATTATTAAACAAGAAAAAGTTTGATAACTTTGATAATGCCCAATTTCAACGGGTACCATTTATGATTCATATGGATGGTTTGCAAGGCGGTATTAACCACACTTATGGCGGCGAAATTGATGTTTTACCGACAATTTTAAATTTACTAGGCGTTAAAAATGATGATACTATTCAATTTGGAAGTGATTTACTGGCGCCGCAGCGATCACAATTGGTAGCTTTTCGCAATGGCGATTTTGTAGCTCCGGACTTCACTAAAGTCAACGGCACGTATTATTACACTAAAACTGGGAAACCTGTAGGAACCCTAACTGACGATCAACGTCAAAAAGTGGAACAGATGTCCAATCGGGTAGATACAGAATTATCCTTGTCCGATAAAGTGATTACTGGTGATTTATTGCGTTTTTATTCACCAGAAGGCTTTCAAAAAGTCGTTAAAAAAGATTATAATTACACTAAAAGTAAAGCTCTTAAACAGTTACACCAGCAAAATCGCCACAAAAAGAATAGTTTAATGATGAAAAATCATAATAAATCTTTAATGAATTTGTATCATACTGACGCACCTGAGCTCACTAAATAAGGGAGGAATTTAACATGGCTAAGACAGAATTAGAAACCTTAGTGGATAGTTTACGTGCTCAAAAAATTCGCATAACTGATCAACGCTTGGCAATTCTGCAATATATGATGACACATCATAATCATCCAACAGCAGAGGATGTTTATAACGACTTAAAAGCCACTACAAGCAATGTTAGCATTGCGACTGTTTATAATAATTTACGCTTTTTATCTACCGTTACACCAATTCA
>NZ_SCHP01000035.1 GCF_013607485.1 Bombilactobacillus bombi | reverse complement strand
ATGTAGGATAAAAACGACAAGATGGCGGTAATCCTGGAGAAATATATTTTTGATAAGCTTTGATTAATTTAAGCAATATTTTTCGTAACAAAGTTCTTACCGGGAAAATTGAATAATGTGAGACCAAGTACTTGGCAAAAGTGGCGTTAAGGGATTACCCCCACCAATCACTGAGCCAATCATTGTTCCCACAACAAATAAAATCACCACTGCAATAATAATCCAGCCAATAGTTTTTAACAGTTTATTGCCATACGATTTATTCATATCTTTATCCTTTAATTAATATTGCTCATGATTTTCAATGTGATCTAACAAAATACCAGTCCCTAAAGCCACAGTATCCAAAGGACTTTCAGCAATAATTACCGGCACTTGTAATTCTCGAGCAAATAATCTGTCAATGCCTCGAACCAATGAGCCTCCCCCAGTTAACATGATTCCATGATCAATAATATCAGCTGACAATTCTGGTTGAGCTTGTTCTAAGACTGTTTTTGCTCCATCAATTATTGTATAAAAAATATCATTTAAGGCTGTTTGAACATCAACTTCAGAAATAGTCACACTCACTGGTAGACCAGTTTGGACATCTCGCCCCCGTATAGCCATTGTTTTTTCTGGATCAGGTTCAAAAGCTGTGCCAATTTGCTTTTTGACATCTTCAGCCGTCCGCTCCCCAATTACTATGTTGTGATGGATTTTAACATAATTTTGGATGGCAATGTTCATCTTATCACCAGCAAGGCGAATAGATTTGCTTGCAGCAATATCGCCCATTGAAAGAATAGCGATATCACTGGTTCCTCCACCAATATCAATCACCATATTACCTTGGGGCTTAAAAATGTCCATACCAGCACCAACTGCAGCTACTTTAGGCTCTAATTCAAGATAAACATCCTTACTGCCGGTTTGTTCAGCTGCTTCAATAATGGATTTTTGTTCGATGGATGTAATATTGGTGGGACAGCAAATCATAATTCGAGGACGTGAAAACATTGTTTTAACATTAGTTTTTTCAATAAAGTATTTCAACATCTTTTCTGTGATATCAAAATCTGCAATAACACCATCTTTTAACGGCCGAATGGCTCGGATATTTCCTGGAGTTCGACCTACCATTTTATAAGCTTCAGTACCTACCGCTACTACTTGATTGGTCTGAGTATTAACAGCAACCACAGAAGGCTCGTTAATTACAATCCCTTCACCTTTAACATTAATTAAAATATTTGCTGTTCCCAAATCAATTCCAATAGACTTTGCCATCTTTTTGCCTCCAAACAACCTTTACATGCACAAAATTATATCATAATTTTTCATTATACTCTGATTTTTACTATCTGAAATGTCTTTTACAAGATAAATACTAAATTTTGACAAGCCTGAATCAAACTGATAAAAAATGAACTCACTGAATATCCAAGAGTAACCGCCACAAAAATTAACAATAGCTTTCCCAAATTGTTATTAATTTGAGGACGTAATATCTTATCCCAATCCAAAGTTTGAACAGCTAAAAAAGCAATCCATATAAAAAAAATATGACTAAAAATAATTAATAAGTTTTGTATTCCGATTTGTTTCAAAATTATCTCCTTTAAAATATCGTACTTCTTAATTTTAACAAAAACCAGTTCTTTGTGGTAGAACACAGTAAAAAATACTCTAGATTATTAGATAATGCAATAATCTAGAGTATTAATCCACAAATCAATCAATAATTTTAACGATGTTTAGAAACAACATTAATACGGTTAACCGCACGTGCTAAAGCTACTTCAGCTCGTAAACGATCATCAACATCATTAACTTCTTTAGCTTTTTCAATTTGTTGCTCTGCACGCTCTTTAGCATAACGTGCACGCCGTAAATCAATATCACGCGCGCGTTCAGCACTATCTGCAATGATAGTTGCTACATTGTCTTGAAATTCCAGATAGCCGCCATTAACTGCAATTGCATCTTCATGATTATCACTGTCTGCCCGTAAAGAACGAACTTCAGCAATTTGTAAAGTAGCAATAATGGGCAAATGATTAGCTAAAATACCTAAATCACCATCAGTAGCACGCGCAATTAATCGGCGTGAGTGATGTGAATATACTTGTCCATCAGGAGTGACGATATTGACTTGAAAAATACCCTTTTCGTCCATATCTATTCCCTCCATTAATTAGCTGCAACAGCCTTATTATCATCTTCCGTTGTATCTGCTTGCGGATTAGGTTGATACCCCATTTTTTTAGCTTTTTCCAAAACTTCATCAATGGTTCCAACACTCCGGAAAGCATCTTCGGGTACATCATCATATTTACCAGCTAAAATTTCTTTAAATCCCTTCACAGTATCTTTAATAGACACATATGAACCAGGTTGACCAGTAAACTGTTCAGCAACATGGAAGTTTTGAGATAAGAAGAACTGCATTCTCCGTGCCCGAGCAACTATTTCTTTTTCTTCGTCAGACAATTCGTCCATACCTAAAATAGAAATAATATCCTGTAATTCATGATAACGTTGCAAGACGTGCTGAACTTCAGTGGCAACTTGATAATGCTCTTCTCCAACAATTGTAGGATCTAAGGCACTAGAAGTAGAAGCTAACGGATCAACTGCGGGATAAATACCCTGTTGCGTTAAACTCCGTTCCAAGTTAGTGGTCGCATCCAAGTGAGCAAATTCTGTTGCAGGAGCAGGATCAGTATAGTCATCGGCCGGAACATAAACAGCCTGAATTGAGGTGATAGAGCCCTTCTTAGTGGAAGTAATACGCTCTTGTAATTGACCCATTTCAGTTGCTAATGTTGGCTGATAACCAACAGCTGATGGCATTCTTCCTAACAGAGCTGAAACTTCAGAACCAGCTTGAGTAAATCGAAAAATGTTATCAATAAATAACAGCACATCTTGGCCTTCAACATCACGGAAGTATTCAGCCATAGTAACACCTGTTAAAGCTACTCGCATCCGGACACCGGGCGATTCGTTCATTTGTCCAAATACCATTGCGGTTTTCTCCAGAACTCCAGAGGCTTTCATTTCAAAGTATAGGTCATTACCTTCACGAGTCCGTTCACCAACGCCAGTAAAAACAGAAATACCATTATGCTCTTGAGCAATATTATGAATCAGCTCTTGAATCAAAACCGTTTTACCAACACCAGCACCACCAAAGAGGCCAACTTTTCCACCTCGTAAATACGGCTCCAATAAATCGATAACTTTAATACCAGTTTCCAAAATTTCTGAAGTTGTATTTAATTCATCATATTTAGGAGCTTCTTTATGAATACTGTCACGTTGGACACTTTCATCAATCGGATCACCACCATCAATGGTTTCACCTAAAACATTAAATACTCGGCCTAATGTAACATCGCCTACTGGTACACTAATTGACTTACCAGTATCTTCAACTACAGTCCCACGTTGTAATCCATCAGTACCAGACATGGCAATTGTTCGCATTACACCATCGCCTAATTCCAATGAAACTTCCAATGTTATTTGTCTGCCTTGACTTGTTTTAACACGCAAAGCATTATTAATATCTGGTAAAGAACCATCTAACGGAAATTCAACGTCAACAACGGGGCCAATAACTTGCACTACTTTCCCTTGACTCATTTAAACAACCCCTTTCTTATTCTAATGCTGATGCACCACCGATGATTTCAGTGATTTCAGTAGTAATTTGTTCTTGGCGTGCACGATTATATTTGAGTGATAAATTTGAAATCAAATCATCAGCGTTATCAGTGGCAGTCCTCATTGCCGTCATCGAAGCAGCATGTTCAGCAGTCTTGGCATCCATAATTGATCCAAAAACTAGACTTTCTACATACTGAGGTACTAACTTTTGTAAAACAACTTCTACAGAAGGATCAATTATATATTTGTTAGAATTATCTAAATTTTCATAATCAACATCGTCAGCAACATCACGTGAAATTGGCAGTAATTCATCAACTGTGAAAGTGGATGTCAATGAATTAACGTGATGATTATGACAAATATATAGCTGATCAAATGCACCAGCATCAAATAATTCAACACAAGTTTTCACCAATTTTTTTATGGTTTCAAACTGGGGAACATCTTCAACGCCACGATATTCATAAGCAATGTTACAACCACGTTTTTTAAAGAAATCAGCACCAGTACCGCCCACAGCAATAATAGTAAATTTAGATTTATCACCGTGATGATTCTTTTCCAGCAAATCCAATGTAGCCTTAATAATTGTTGAATTATAACTGCCAACTAATCCTCGATCAGAGGTCACTATAATATAACCTGTTTTTTTGATAGGACGCTTTTTTAAAAGATGATCTAAAGACATAATATCTTGAGACTGCTCTACACCTGAATTTTGATATAAACTAATAATCTTATTAGCAACTAGATGTCCCATCGTCTCTTGAAGTCTTTTTTCATAGAGCAGATAAGAATTAGATTTTTTCTCAATCTGTGTCAATTTGGCACCAGATACCATTTGCATAGCATGAGTGATTTGACCTGTCTTCTTAGTTGAAGCAATGCGGCGCTTAATATCCATTAAGGATTCTGCCATTAGTCATACCCCCTTACTATTGTTCTGCTTGGTCTGATGATGTAGCCGTAGTTTCAAAACCATCAGCAAAATCTTTGACTGCTTGAGTCATCTTTTCTTCATCAGGAAGATTGCCAGACTCTTTAATTTCCTTAAGCAAATCAGCATGATTACTATCAAAGAAATTAAATAATCCTTGTTGAAAGTCTGGAACCTTATCAGCATCTAAATTATCCAAAAATCCATGTGTCAAAGCATAGAAAATCACAACCTGCTTTTCAACAGGAATTGGGGCATGCAAAGGCTGTTTCAAGACTTCCATCGTTATCCGACCACGATTTAATTTAGCTTGAGTAGCTTCATCCAAATCGGAACCAAATTGTGCAAAAGACTCTAATTCATTATAAGATGCAATATCCAAACGCAAGGTTCCGACAACTTTCTTCATTGCCTTGATCTGGGCATCACCACCAACACGTGACACAGAAGTACCCGCGTCAACAGCTGGACGATTACCAGCGTAGAACATATCACTTTGTAAGAAAATTTGTCCATCAGTAATAGAAATAACATTAGTAGGAATATAAGCAGAAATATCTCCGGCTTGGGTTTCAATGATTGGTAAAGCAGTCATTGAACCAGCACCTAATTTATCATTTAATTTGGCTGCTCTTTCCAATAAACGTGAATGCAAATAAAAGACATCCCCAGGATAAGCTTCACGCCCTGGTGGCCGCCGTAATAGTAAAGAAATTTCCCGGTAAGCTGCAGCTTGTTTACTTAAATCATCATAAATAATCAAAACATGCTTACCGTTGTACATGAATTCTTCACCCATAGCTGCACCAGCATAAGGGGCAATGTATAGCAATGGAGAAGGCTCACTTGGGCCAGCTTCTACAACAATGGTATAATCCATCGCTCCCATTTTCCGCAATGTCTCCACTTGCGAACGAATGGTTGATTCCTTTTGACCGATAGCCACATAGATACAAATCATATTTTGATCTTTTTGATTCAAAATCGTATCAATTGCTATTGAGGTTTTACCAGTTTTCCGATCACCAATAATTAACTCACGTTGTCCACGGCCAATAGGTACCAAAGAATCAATGGCCTTTAAACCAGTCTGCAAAGGTTCAGAAACTGATTGTCGATCCATAACACCCGGAGCAGTATTTTCAATTGGACGAGTTTTATCAGTTTGGATTGCACCCAAACCATCAACTGGCTGTCCTAATGGATTAACTACGCGGCCAATTAAATTTTCACCGACTGGGACTTCCATAATTCTTTTAGTTCTTTTAACACGATCGCCCTCACGAATATCATCGTATTTTCCTAAAATAATGATACCTACATCATTAGTTTCAAGGTTTTGGGCGATCCCAAATGAGCCATTAGTAAATTCCAATAACTCATTAGACATAACATTATCTAATCCATGAGCACGGGCAATACCATCACCAACGTAAGTCACAGTTCCAATTTCTTCAACTGCCAAATCGTCATGATAATTCTTCAGTTGCTCTTTAATTAACGAACTGATTTCTTCAGCTTTGATGCTCATTAGTTTCACCTCTATATTTATTACTAATCATTCAACAGCACTCGATTAATCTTTTTAATCCGCGTTGCAATACTACCATCAATCACCTGATCGCCTACTTGAATAATCACGCCGCCAATCAATGCGGGATTAACATTGGTAGTAACATTTATTGATTGTGCTGCTAACCTTTTTGCTAACGCAGTTTTTAAATTTTCGACTTGTTGCGAGCTTAACTCAACAGCTGAAGTAATAATTGCATCGTAAGTTCCCGTAAATTTATCATACAATTTTTCATAGGCAGCAGCAGTTTCTGGAATTGCATTAAGGCGACGGTAAGCAAACGCCAATTTGAGAAAATTCTGCATTATCTTACTAGCCGAATTGGTCAATGTAGCCAATACTTTTTCTTTTTCTAGTTTTGATAAACGAGCATCTGTCAAAATATCACCTAATTCAGGTACTTGTTTATATACTTCAGCCAATTCTTGCAATTCCTTCAAAATTGCTTGTTCTTGCTTTTGCTCAAGCGCAAACTCAAACAAAGCTCTGCCATAGCGCCGACCAACTTCATCATTACTTAGTTTCATGGCTGGCATTCAACTCCTTAATATATGAGTCGATAATATTTGCCTGGTCATCAACAGATAATTCCCGGCCAATGATCTTAGAGGCAATATCAACTGAAAGTTGGGCAACGTCATTTTGTACTGATTTCATTGCATCTTCTTTAGCTTGCTGAGCGTTAGCTTGAGCGCGAACTTGAATTTCTTGAGCTTCAGAATGGGCTTGCTCTACAATTGTCTGCCGTTGATCTTCACCAGATTTTTTAGCATCGGCAACAATTTGAACAGCTTCTACCTTCGAATTTTTCAAGGCTGCTTCACGTTGTTGCTTTAATTCGGCGGCTTTTTGCCGTTCCTGATCGGCATAATCCAAGTCGCCTGTAATCTTTTGATTACGCTTTTCCATCATATTAGTAATTGGAGTCCAAGCATAATGCTTGACCAGCAAAGCCAAAATAATGAAAGCAATTAAAACAAACAACGTATCACCTAGCGATGAAGATTCTGCTGCTAATAATAATTCATTTTGCAATGATACGTCATCCCCTTCTTTTCTGTAATTTTATTTTTATTTGAAAACAAGAAGGAAAGCAACAACCATTGCCAAAATTGGAACAGCTTCAATTAAACCAACACCAATAAACATTGTTGAACGTAATTGTCCAGACATTTCTGGTTGACGAGCCATACTTTCAATTGTTTTAGAAATAACATGTCCATTACCATATGAAGCGGCCAATGCGGCCAATCCTGCTGCGATACCTGCACTTAAAAAATTCATTTAAAATACCCTCCAAAATTATTCTTCTACAATCTTGTGCGATATATAGACGGTTGATAGTGTAGCAAAAACATATGCTTGAATTGAACCAATAAATACTGAAAATCCTTGCCAAATTATTGACAGCGGCATTGCCACTATCCATGTCAAAACGCCATGGGAATTTGCAAGTTGAACTAACAAGTCCAACAATACTTCACCAGCGAAGATATTACCATAAAGACGTAAAGACAATGTTAAGAAATTGGTGAATTCCTCCAAAATATTAATTGGGGTTAAAAACCAAATTGGTTCAACGTAATGATGCAAATAACCCTTAAATCCTAATTGTTGAACACAATAATATTGTGATAAAACTAATGAAATCGTTCCTAACGCCATAGTCACAATTGGACTAGAAGTTGGTGATTTAACAAAAGTTTGACCACCAATGGCAATTTCAAAAATTAATCCTAATTGATTAGCAACAAAAACAAAAGCAAACATTATAAAAACATAAAACATAATTGGCTGTGCTTGATTTTTGTTAGGAATCAACTGTTTGACAATACCATTAGTAAAATCAACAATCCATTCTAAAACATTTTGCGCCTTGCCTGGCCGCATCTCAATTTTGCGCGACAATGCATAAAACAAAACAAAGACTACCACGGCTGCTATGAGAGTTGACAAGCAGTTTGCAATATTAAAAGTTAGCCCACCAAGTGTAATTAGTGGAGAAGAACCATTCAATCGATATCACTTCCTCCCCTTTTATTGTTAAACTTGAAAATACTCAAGCATAAAACCAGATTACCACCATCAATCAACAAATTCAAAGCAAAAACTAATATTTATCAGAAAATTATTTTGTTCCAAAAAGTCGATCGCCGGCGTCACCTAGTCCAGGGAAAATATAACCATTGTCATTAATTTTTTCATCCAATGAGGCTGCATAAATATCAACATCAGGGTGTTTAGCCTGAACCGCACGTACGCCCTCTGGAGCGGCTACTAAAACGACTAAGCGCATATGCTGGGCGCCACGCTTTTTCAAGGCATCAATAGCCATATTAGCGGAACCACCAGTTGCCAACATTGGATCAACAATAAATAATTCCCGTTGTTCAATATCTGATGGCAGTTTAACAAAATATTCATGGGGCTTTAAAGTCTTTTCATCACGATACATACCAATGTGGCCAACCTTAGCCGCGGGAATGAGGCGCAAAACACCATCAACCATCCCTAAACCGGCACGTAAAATAGGAATTACTGCTAATTTTTTACCAGCTAAAATTTTCTGTACACTTTCTCCCATAGGTGTCTGTACTTTAACATCTTTCAATGGCAAATCACGCGTCATTTCATAGACCATTAACTCAGCAATTTCATTGACAATCCCCCGAAATTCTTGAGTTCCGGTATCTTTATTTCTAATTAAAGTTAATTTGTGCTGAATTAAAGGATGATTTAAAACTGTAAATTTGGACATGTTACGCCTCCTGTGATTTAAAATGAACATTCCCAGCTGATTTATTTAAGCGATTCATATAAGCTGCCCCTAGACCTGTAGCACTAAAACCTTGAGCCAGAATATATCTAATTTTAGGATTAAGGTCAAACTGCCGCAAGGCAGCAAATAATAAATGACTAGCTGAATCTAGTGATTCTCCTAACGAAAACGTTGCCTGCGCAGACGTCACATCTAATTGATCCAAAACTTGCTGTTCTGCCATAATGGCAAAAGGCTCTTGCCTTTGGCGAATCCAACTTATAGCTGGTGCAAAATCTTGAATTTGATCCACAATAATAACTTGAGCTTGGGGTGCATAATGTTTATATTTCATTCCGGGAGCCTTAGGAATTTCACCTGGCTGGACTTGATGATGATCACTTTGCACTACACCAATAACGTCTGTTAATTGCTCTTGTGAAATCGCCCCTGGACGCAAAATTGTAGGAACACTACTCGTTAAGTCCAAAACAGTGGATTCTAAGCCAACTTTTGTAGGGCCATCATCAATAATAGCTGTGATTTTGCCTTTAAGATCATGATAAACATGTTGAGCTAAGGTAGGACTAGGCTTACCAGAAGTATTAGCCGATGGTCCTACTATCGGCTTACCTAACGTACTAATTAACTTTAAAGTGGTTTGATTAGCTGGCATCCGAAAAGCTACTGTATCTAAACCGCCCGTAACTGTTTTCGAAAGTGCATGAGGTTTAACGGGTAAAATAATCGTCAATGGCCCGGGCCAAAACTTATCCATTAATTTTACAGCAGTCGCTTTTTGTGCAACATTAGCATATTGCCAGACCATTTGGGGACCATCAACATGAACAATTAAGGGATTATCACTAGGTCGCCCCTTAGCCTGATAAACAGATTTAGCAGCCGCCGGATTAGTAGCGTCAGCGCCTAAACCATACACAGTCTCTGTAGGAAAGGCAACAATTTTACCTTCATCCAGCCATTGAGCTGCTTGATCTATTTGTTGAGTTGATAAAATTACGGTTTCCATCATTTCACCTCTTTTCGTTGTAAGCGCAAAAACCGCGGATGATTAGCTAAATCACGAAAAAATTCGATCTGCCAATGAGGTAATTGCTCTTGAAACATTTTACTAATTTTTGCTTGCTGTTGAAAGCCGAATTCTAAATAAATTTTACCGTGGGGTGCTAAAAATGCACTGATTTGCGCAAATATCCGCTGGTAAAATTCTAAACCTGATTGCGCAGCAAATAAAGCTTGGTGTGGTTCAAATTCTATTACAGACTGATCCATCAACTTTAACTCCGAATTTGCAATATAGGGAGGATTAAAAACTATCAAATCAAATTGACGGCCTCTTACCGGTTCAAACAAATCACCGTGCAATAATTCTAGGGGTACTTGCTGCTTAGTACTATTTTTTTGAGCAACTTGTAAGGCAGATTCCGAAATGTCTGTAGCTGTTAATTGTTGATAGTGACCTTCTTTTCCCAGGGAAATTATTAAAGCCCCCGATCCTGTTCCCAACTCTAATACTCGCTTTGCAGCGGGTACATCTTGTAAAATCTGGGCAATCATCGTTTCACTATCCTGACGTGGAATTAAGGTGGCACGGTTCACATAGAATTTTCGGCCATAAAACCACGCATACCCTAAAATATATTGAGGCGGATAACCTTGAATAGCTAAAGCAATATCTTGTTGAAATTGTTGCCACAAAGATGTGGAGATAATTTCGGTCTGATGCAGCGTTAATTGTGTCAAATTCCAACCTGTTCGCTCTAACAAGAGGTAGCGAGCAATATCTTGATCTTGCTGGTGTTTTTTTAATATTAAAAAAGCCCATTTTAGGGCATTAATATAGCTTGGTTTCTCCATTTTGGATTCGCTCCAACTTTTTAGTCTGATCTGACAAAATTAAAGCATCAATAATTTCATCCAATTGGCCGTTCATAATCTTATCGAGTTTATTTAAAGATAACCCAATACGATGGTCAGTAACACGATTTTGCGGGTAATTATACGTACGAATACGTTCAGAACGATCTCCTGTACCTACTGCTGATTTGCGCTCAGCATCATATTCATTTTGGTTTTGAGACTCATAATAGTCATAAACCCGTGAACGTAAAATCTGCATCGCTTTTTCCCGATTTTGCTGTTGGGAACGCTGGTCTTGCATAGCTACTACAATGCCCGTAGGAATATGGGTCATCCGCACAGCTGAAGAAGTTTTATTAATATGCTGCCCTCCAGCCCCGGAAGAACGATAAACATCAACACGAATATCTTTAGGATCAATTTCCAGGTCAACTTCATCATATTCAGGCATTACCGCAACAGTAGCCGTTGAAGTGTGAACTCGACCGGCTGATTCTGTCGCTGGAATTCGCTGCACCCGATGAGCCCCATTTTCAAATTTTAACTTTGAGTAAACATTTTTACCCGTAATCATCATGGCAACTTCTTTATAGCCGCCTACTTCGGTCTTATTCTCATCGACAATTTCAAATTTCCAATTTTGTCGTTCAGCATAGCGCTCATACATATCTAATAAATCGCCCGCAAATAAACTAGCTTCATCACCACCAGCAGCGCCGCGAATTTCCATAATGATATTTTTATCATCATTAGGATCCTTAGGAATCATTAGGATTTTAATCCGCTCTTCCGTAGCTTGGAGTTCTGCTTCTTGTTCGGCAATTTCATCTTTAGCTAATTCCTCTAATTCTGGATCCTTACTATCGTTAAGAACCTCTTTGCTTTGTGTAATTTCATCTTTAAGCTGCTGATATTTTTTGAATTCAGAAACAACTTTTGCCATCTCAGCGGCTTCTTTAGAAATTTTTAAATATCGCGGGGTATCATTGATAACTTCCGGATCACTCATCATTTCTTGTAGTTCATCATAGCGTTCAACTAATCCTTCTAGTTGATCAAAAATTTTATCCACTTTCTATCCTACTTTCTCAATTTTATCTAAAGGTGGTTTAAAATAATGCCGACGACACACAGGATAATAACTCTCATTGCCGCCAATTTGAATTTGTTCCCCACCGTAATCTGGCTGTCCATTAGTGATACGTAAGTTCATTGTCGCTTTTTTGCGGCAGAACCAGCAAATGGTCTTCATTTCTTCAATTTTATCAGCATAAATTAATAATGCCTGACTTCCAGCAAAGAGCCGATTTTGCGAATCGTTTTTTAAACCAAAAGTCATCACAGGAATTTTTAATTCATCAACTATTTGCGCCAATTGCTGGACTTGCGTAATAGTTAAAAACTGTGCTTCATCGACTAAAACGCAAGCTGCTTGGGGGCATTTAACTTGGACAACTTCTCGCAAATTGGTATCATCTTGAATAGCAAAAGCATCCCGGCTTAAGCCGATACGACTAGCAATTTTACCTTGACCTTCACGAGTATCTAAACTGCTAGTCATTAATAAAACCTTTTTACCTTGTTCTTCGTAATTGTGAGCAACTTTTAAGACCTCAATTGATTTACCGGCATTCATTGCTCCATAACGAAAAAATAATTGTGCCACTTTTTTGGCCCCTTTCAATCAGTTCACTGCTTTTAATTATACCTAAATTATCTTAAAGTTCCACATTTCTTGTTGGAAAACTATAAAGTATTAAATAATTTATGTTATGATTTTTCTATACAGAAAAGGATGTTAATTTATTATGAGCATAAAATCCAAATTGGCGGCT
>NZ_SCHP01000034.1 GCF_013607485.1 Bombilactobacillus bombi | reverse complement strand
TGGTTTGACGCTGGTTATTGGACTATTCAAGATGAAAGTGCCATGTTAGTAACTCCAGCTTTACAGGTAGAAAAATCTGACCGTGTCCTTGACGCTTGTGCTGCCCCTGGTGGTAAAACTACTCAAATTGCTAGTGAATTAGGACCAAATGGTCAAATCACTGCTCTAGATTTGCATGCGAAAAAGCTGCACTTAATTGAACAAAATGCACATCGCTTAGGTGTGTTTGAGCGTCTGCAAACTCAAGCCTTAGATGCACGTCAGGTGGGAGAGAAATTTTCAGAAAATTCTTTTGACAAAATTTTAGTAGATGCTCCGTGTTCAGGTTTAGGTTTAATGCGGCGTAAACCTGAGATACGTTATACCAAACAAGCAATTGATATTAATAAATTGGCTGCTATTCAGCTAGCAATTTTAGAAGCAGTTGCACCTTTATTAAAACCTCAGGGACTTTTAGTTTATAGCACTTGTACAATTTTAGAAGCAGAAAATCAGCAAGTAATTACGCAGTTTTTGCAGCGGCGACCAGATTTTATTTTACGGCCTGTTAAAACTCATTATCCTTTAGCAGAGATTCATCGCAGAAATTTTGTGCAAATTTATCCTGATGATTATACAACTGACGGCTTTTTTATTGCAGCTTTACAAAAAATCAAATAACGAATAATTCTTCAATTGAGGTATACAATGGATATTGCTTTTAAAACTGACAAGGGTCAAAAACGTCAAACTAACCAGGATTATGTTCAAGTCTATCACAATCAAGCTGGTATAGTCTTTGCAGTAGTAGCTGATGGGATGGGCGGCCATCGTGGGGGCGATGTGGCTTCTGATATGGTAGTTAATCACTTTGGCCAAGAATTTGAAAAAAATAATTTACATGATATCAAGGAAATTTCCCACTGGGCGAACGATTTATTAACAGAAGAAAATCAGCGAGTAATTAAAAAGTCACAACAGCAAAGTGAATTATCTGGTATGGGAACCACTATTGTTGGCGCTTTTATTTTTCCTACTCAAGTGCTGGTAGTTAATGTTGGTGATAGTCGCTGCTATTTATTAAATCGTGATAATTTTCGGCAGTTAAGTTTTGACCATTCTTTAGTAAATGAATTGTTAATTTCAGGAGCTATTACGCCCCAAGAAGCCAAGCATCACCCCAATAAAAACATCATTACGCAAAGTCTCGGAGTTTCACCAGAAGTTAGTCCTACCTTTGGCACTTTTGATTTGCAAAAATATGATCAAATTTTATTATGCAGTGATGGCTTATCAAATATGTTAGATGACGAGCAAATGGCCCAAATATTACGTCAACCACTTACTGCTCAGCAAAAATGTGAATTATTAATCAATCAGGCTAACCAAGCTGGAGGTTTGGATAATATAACTGCTTTAGTCATTGAATTGCAGGCTAATAGTGAGGTGGCCAGCGATGATTAATAAGGGCGACTTAATTGATAATCGCTACCTTATCTTAGATACTTTAGGAGAAGGCGGTATGTCAAATGTTTATTTGGCTGAAGATACTTATTTGCATCGTCGCGTTGCTTTAAAAAGCTTACGCTCCGATTTACAAAATGATGAACAAATACGTCTGCGTTTTCAACGTGAATCACAAGCCATGAGTAAACTATCTAGCCCTTATATTGTAAATATTTTAGACGTAGGCGATGAAAATTTACCCTATATTGTTATGGAATATGTACCTGGTGGTAGTTTAAAGGAATACATTAAGGAACATTTTCCTTTGCCTTATCAGCAAGTGGTAAATTTAATGGAAGAAATATTGCAAGGAGTAGCTGTAGCACATAAACATGGGATTATTCATCGAGATTTAAAGCCACAAAATGTAATGATAACTCCTCAAGGACATGCTAAAGTGGCTGACTTTGGCATTGCTTTATCTCAAGGTGAACAATCGATTACACAATCTAACTCCACAATGGGTTCAGTCCATTACATGGCTCCTGAGCGTGTACGGGGGCAACAAGCAAATGTACAGTCAGATATTTACGCTTTGGGGATTATCTTATATGAAATGTTAACCAAAAAACTACCGTTTGATGGTGAAACTTCATTAGCTATTGCCCTGAAGCATTTTAATCAAGCGACACCCAGTATGCGTCAAGCTCAGCCGGAAATTCCTCAAGCTTTAGAAAATGTGGTCTTTAGAGCTACTGCTAAAGATCCTAAAGAGCGCTATGGGAGTGCTTTAGAAATGGCGTCCGATTTAAAAACGGCTTTAAGTCCGCACCGTGCTCGAGAGGCGGTTTTTGTACCAACAGCTTTAAGTAATAATGATACTGAAGAAACTAAAGTGATTCCTCAATTAGTGCAAGGACATTCTTCCCAAAAAAATAATGCTGCTCAATCAAAAAAACATTCTAAAAAACATAAATTTTGGTGGTTATTATTAATTTTATTAATTATTATAGCAGTTATTGGAATTTGGCTTAGTTGGGGAAAAGAAGTTACAGTACCTGATGTTACCAATTTAAGTCCTAGTCAGGCTCAAGCAGTGCTGAATAACTCACAGCTCAAAGCAACCATTGGTGCCAATGAATATAATGATAATGTAGCTAAAAACAATATTATTCGTTCCATTCCACCGCAAGGAACACACTTAAAATCGGGTTCGAAGGTTAAATTAATTCGAAGTTTAGGTCCGAAATTGCGAGAAGTTCCGAATGTGGTTGGTGATAATTATTACGCTGCACGCCAAGAATTATTAGCCCAAGGTTTTAAAGTGAAGCGCCTAAGTCGCTATTCTAAGCAAGTGGCCGCCGGTACTATCATCAAACAGACACCCAAATCACATAGTAGAATCGTTCCTACCAAACAAACAATTCATCTAACTGTTTCTCTAGGACAAAAAAATTATAGTTTTATGGTTAAAGATTTAACAGGCTATAATTTACGTGGAGCTCAAGGCTATGCTAATGAGCAGGGATTGCAATTAATTGTTAAAAATGTGCCTTCCAATACTGTCGATAAGGGCTTAGTAGTTTCACAAAGCCCTGTAGCGGGTACTAAAGTCTTGCGCGGAGATTCCTTAGTAATTAATATTTCGAGCGGCAAAGTTGATCCTATTGTGCATAACAACCAACCTGTTAAAGAAAATTCAAATAATAACCAGTTGCAGACAATTAATAAAACTATTACTTTGCCCTATAATGATCAGGATAATCATGCCAATAATCAAATTCAAATTTATATAAAGGATGCCAATCATAACCTTAACGAGATTTATAAAACTATGGAAATCGATTCTGAAACTCAAGTAACAATTCCTTTTCAGTTAGCCAAGGGACAAATTGGACAATATCGGGTAGTAAGAGATGGCGCCACCATCGATTCAGAAAGTGTAACCGCAGGTTAAAAATATGCAAACAGGAAAAATCATTAAATCTAATAGCGGTTTTTATGATGTACAAGTTGCCAATCAGCAAGTCGTGCGTACTCGTGCTCGTGGCAATTTTCGTCAAAAAAAAATAAAACCCATTGTTGGTGATTGGGTAGAATTTGAAAATGATTATTTGTTACGAATTAAGCCGCGAAAAAATGAAATTGAGCGTCCTTTAATTGCTAATGTTGATCAGGCATTAGTGGTTATTACAGCAACTCAGCCTCAGTTTTCGTCTAATTTGCTAGATCGTTTTTTAGTAGTATTAGCATCACAAAATATTCAGCCTTTAATTTATTTAAGCAAATTGGATTTGCTTACCAGCATTCAACAAGCTCCGATATTAAAAGTCTTAAAATACTATCAAAATCAAGGTTACCAAGTCTTCACTGCAGTGGATAGAGAACAAAAGTTAATGACTGCTTTGGCTGATAAAGAAACCGTTTTGGCTGGACAAACTGGGGTGGGCAAAACTACTCTATTAAATCAACTTCTTCCGCAGTTGCATCTGGCGACTAATAGTATTTCTACCAGTTTAAATCGTGGTAAACACACTACTAGGATAGTAACTCTTTATCCCTACAAGCAAGGTTTGATTGCTGATACACCGGGTTTTTCTTCATTAAATTTAACTAAAATAACCCGTGAGCAATTGCCCCAATTATATCCCGACTTTTTACAATATAGTTCTAATTGTAAATATCGTAGTTGTGTGCATTTAAATGAACCACAATGTGGTGTTAAACAAGCAGTAGAACAAGGACAGATTTTAACGAGTCGTTATCAAAATTACTGCCAATTTCAGGCGGAAATTGCTCAGGAACGGCCGGTATATTTAAAAAATGATAAAAGAGGTAAAAAGAATAATGCCCAAAAATAATTTAGTTGCACCTTCAATTTTAAGTGCGGATCGGTTAAATTTGCAACGTGATATCCAAGCAGCAGCGGCCGCGGGAGCCGACTTATTTCATATTGATATTATGGATGGAGTTTTTGTTCCTAATTTAACGTTTGGGCCTGATTTTATTAAGTCTATTCGCCAAATAACTTCTGTACCCTTAGATACTCATCTCATGGTACAAACACCAGAAAATTATCTGAATGCTGTCGTACAAGCAGGTGCCAATTTAGTTAATGTTCATGTTGAAAGTACCAAACATATTTATCGGGTTGTACAAAAAATCCATGAATTAGGTGCCCAAGCAGGAATTGTTTTGAATCCCGGCACGAGCGTTGCTAGTGTCTTGCCTTTATTAGAAATAGTCGATAATGTCTTAGTAATGACAGTTAATCCGGGCTTTGGCGGTCAAGAATTCATTGATTCCATGACTCTTAAAATTCAACATTTAGCACAACTACAAAAAGAGCATCCATCTTATACGTATAGTATTGAAGTGGATGGTGGTATTAATAATCAGACTATTAAGAATTGTCAACAAGCAGGTGCCAATATTTTTGTAGCTGGTTCTTATGTCTTCGGGCATGATTTGCAAGCGCGCATTAATAACTTAAAGCAGGCGATTATCTATGAAGAAAGTTAACCTTTTACTAGGTGGCACACCTAGTAATCTCCCTAATTTAACAACCGTTACAGGCGATTGGATTGGTGTTGATCATGGAACTATCGAATTATTGGATCAACATATTACTCCTTTAATTAGTGTAGGGGACTTTGACTCCTTAAAAACTCTAGAACGTCAGCGAATGGAACGAGTTGTTAGTGATATTCGTTATTCTAATCCGATTAAAGACTATACAGACTCTCAAATGGGTGTCCAAGTGGCTTTAGAAGATTTGCAAGCTGAGCAAGTGGACATTTATGGGGCTACCGGTGGACGAATTGATCATGAGTTAGTTAATATTTTTTTACCTCTGGATTTAACTTTAGGGGGCAATATTCGAAAAATTCGTCTCATCGACCGTCAAAATATTATTTCTTATTTCACAGCGGGCAAATATGAAATACACCATATTACATCTATGAAATATCTGGGCTTTTTTAATTTGACACCAGTTAAAGAGCTGATGATTGCTGACGCAAAATATCGTCTGCCAGCCACGGATTTTAACCGGCCAGTGTCGCTGTCAAGTAATGAGTTTGTTCAACCTACGGTTCATTTTGCATTTACAGAAGGTGTAGTTGCAGTTATACAAAGTAAAGATGCAAGCAAATAAAATTTATCTCTTCATATAAAAATAAAAAACGACTAACAATACAATAGTTAGTCGTTTTTTATTTGCTATTATTTAGACGCGGGTAACTTTTCCCGATTTTAATGCGCGTGCAGAAACCCAAACACGTTTAGGCTTGCCATCGACTAAAATCCGTACTTTTTGTAAATTAGCTTTCCAAGAACGCCGTGATGAATTCAAAGCATGGGAACGCTTATTACCAAAGCGAGTTCTACGTCCAGTGATAATATCTTTTGCCATGGGACAAAACCTCCTTGTCCGACTTAAAATTTCTTTTTATGAACACTTAAATATGTTACCATCTACAATTAGAGAAAGCAAGCAGGAATTAAAGTAAAATTACTTGACAGGTCTCAGAATGCTGCTTTCACATTTTGATGTGCTATGATAAAATCTAGTAATGATACGTGAAGAATAGGGGTGTAAGTTTTGGCAGTATCTATTCAAACCAAGTATGGCAATATTGATATTTCTAATGAAGTGATTGCATCAATTGTTGGCTGTGCAGCAACCGATATTTACGGCATTGTCGGCATGGCTAGTAAAAACCAGCTGCGTGATGGCTTTAATGATATTTTAAAACGTGAAAACTATACCAAAGGTGTTGTTGTCCGTCAAACTAAGACAGGGACAATTGTGGATGTTTATATTATTGTTGGTTATGGTGTGAAAATTTCAGAAGTGTGCCGTAATGTCCAAAGTAAAGTTAAATATAGTTTGGAGACTTTACTCGGTGCACCGACAGCTCATGTTAATGTATATGTACAAGGCGTCAAAATTTTAGAAGAGGATTAACTGGAGGAATTTCAATTGTCAGTTAACGTAATTACTAATAACGAATTTCAAGATATGATTCGCATGGGTTCACATCGTTTGGGACAAAATGCTAAATTTGTGAATTCATTAAATGTTTTCCCGGTTCCTGATGGCGATACTGGAACTAATATGAATTTAACTTTTCAATCAGGTTATCAAGCCGTAAATGAGTCAACTTCTACTAAAGTTGGTGATTTGGCCCAAGCCTTATCAAAGGGATTATTAATGGGAGCTCGAGGAAATTCTGGAGTTATTACTTCGCAGATTTTTCGTGGATTTGGTAAAAAGATTGTCGATAAAGAAACTTTGACTGCTCCAGAACTTGCGGAAGCACTAGTAGCTGGGGTTAAAACAGCTTATAAAGCTGTAATGAAACCTGTAGAGGGCACAATCTTAACTGTGGCTAAGGGTGCTGCTCAAGCCGCTGCTGCAGTTGCTGAAAACAATGATGATTTAACAGCTGTAATGTCAGCTGCTGTAAATGGTGCTAAAAAAGCTTTAGCTACTACGCCAGATTTATTACCCGTTTTAAAAGAAGTGGGCGTGGTAGATTCTGGTGGTCAGGGTCTAGTCTTTATTTATGAAGGTTTTTTGGAAGCTTTAGGCGGAGAAGTTGATAATAATGATCAATACCAGCCCGACGAAGCCGAAATGGATGAAATGGTCAGTGCCACTCATCATCAGGCTGTCCAAAATCAATTTAGCAATGAAGATATCCAAAATGGTTTTTGTACTGAAATGATGGTTACTTTAGGAGTTAATGCTACTAGTGATGATCCTTTTGATTATGAAAGTTTTCGTAATTATTTAGATGGGATTGGTGATTCCTTACTGGTGGTAGCCGATGATGAAGTAGTGAAAGTCCATGTCCATACTCAACATCCGCAAAAAGTCTTTAGTTACGGACGTAAATTTGGTTCTTTGGCCAAAATTAAGATTGATAATATGCGGATTCAACATGAGACTATTGTTGAAGACCAACCCCAAAGCCAAGTAGAGCAGCCACAATTAGATTATGGTGTAATTGCGGTCGCTTCAGGAGCAGGACTGGAAAAACTTTTCAAGAGTTTAGGTGTCACTTCTATTATTAGTGGCGGTCAAACTATGAACCCTTCCACAAAAGATATTGTTAATGCTATTGAACAAAGTAATGCCAAAAGAGTTTTAGTTTTGCCCAATAACGGCAACATTGTCATGGCTGCTAAACAGGCTAGCCAAGTGGTTAAAATTCCAACTGCCATTGTTCCTAGCAAATCCATTGCTCAAGGCATGACAGCTCTTTTATCTTTTGATATGACTGCCGACTTAGAACAGAATCAAGAAAATATGACAGAAGCTTTGAGTACAGTCAAAAGCGGCCAAATTACGACTGCAGTGCGTGATAGTGAAATAGGTAATTTAAAAATCAAAAAAGACGATTTGATTGGTTTAGTAGACGGCGATATTGTGGTCAGTGGCCAAGAAATTATTCAAATCAGCCAAGATTTAGTAGCTAAAATGGTTGATGCTGACAGTGAAGTTGTAACCATTTTAATTGGTGTGGACGGCAACCAGGATACTGCTGAACAAATTGCTCAGCAAATTGAAAATAATTTTCCTGATTTAGAAACTGAAATACATCATGGCGATCAGCCAATTTACCCTTACCTAATTGCCGTAGAATAATCTAAAAATTTAGTGAACTAAAAGGATGGTCCCAATTTTTGGACCCATCCTTTTTTAGCAAGAGGTGATAAGATGTCTGAATTGTTCCAATCTGTGAGTTATTTAAACGGCGTAGGTGCTAAAACCCAACAAGCTTTAGCTGATCTAGGCATTGTAACAATTCAAGATTTACTTTATTATTTTCCCTTACGCTATGAAGATCTTTTATTAAAATCTGTTGCTGAAGCTATTGATCAAGAAAAAATTGTGTTAAATGGTGTTGTGGCTAGTAATCCTGTTTTGCGTCGCTTTGGCTATAAAAAAACTTTACTTGTTGTTCGCTTATTACTAGATAATGAAACAATCCCGGTATCTTTTTTTAACCAGCCATGGCTGCAGGAAAAATTTATTGTGGGAAAACAAGTATTAGTTTATGGGCGTTGGAATGCGGATAAACGTTCTTTAACTGGTATGAAGGCTTTATCTACCACTAATTTTTCTAAAGAAAGCTTAGATGCTGTTTATCCTACGAACAAAAAGTTACATCAAAAAACTTTAGTCAAGTTGATTCGTCAGGCCGTAACCAAATATTCTGATCAAGCTTTAGAGATTTGTGATTCCGATTTACGGAGGAAATATCATTTATTAACGGAAACGCAAATTATTCAGGGGATGCATTTTCCTCAAACTTTAAAACAAGCTCAAGCAGCACGGAGAAGTGCTAAATTCCGTGAATTATATCTTTATCAACTGCGTTTGGCTTATTTAAAGCAGCAAGATCAAAATAGTTCCATTGGTGTACGTGAAAACTACAATGAAGAATATGTTCAACAATTTGTTCAACAATTCGGTTTTGAATTAACTCAAGCCCAGCAACGTGTGCTAGGGGAAATCTTACAAGATATGAAATCTCCACAAGCTATGAATCGCTTACTGCAAGGCGATGTTGGTAGTGGGAAAACTGCGGTGGCTGCTACGGCTATGTTTGCAGCAGTTACTGCAGGTTATCAAGCGTCGCTAATGGCACCCACAGAAATTTTAGCTCAACAGCATTATTTAAAATTATGTCCCTTATTTGCTCAATTTCAATTGACAACAGTGCTATTAACCAGTGCCTTAACCCCAGCACAACGAGCCCAAGAACTTTCCAAAATTAAATCTGGCCGGTATAATATCATTATTGGGACGCAAGCGCTTTTTCAAACTGATGTGAGCTATCAGAGGTTAGGATTAGTAATAATTGATGAGCAACATCGTTTTGGCGTAGAGCAAAGACGTTCCCTGCGCCAAAAAGGCCAGAGTCCGGATGTCTTATTGATGACGGCTACTCCGATTCCTAGAACTTTAGCAATTACGTATTATGGGGAAATGGATCTGTCCATTATTGATGAACTGCCAGCAGGCCGGAAGCGCGTGGAAACTTTTTGGCTGCGGTTTAATAAGATGGATCAAGTACAGCATTTCTTGAAATTACAATTACAGCAGCAGGCGCAAATTTTTGTTATTGCCCCTTTAATTAGTGAATCAGAAAAAATGGATCTGCATAATGCTGAAGAGATTTATCAACAACTGCAACAAGAATTTTCGCAATATCGAATTGCCCTCTTACATGGGCAAATGGGTGCTGACCAAAAAGACACTGTAATGCAAAATTTTCAAGATCGACAAATTGATATTTTAGTATCAACGACTGTGGTAGAAGTCGGCGTTGATGTTCCCAATGCAAGTGTCATGGTGATTTATAATGCGGACCGATTTGGATTATCACAGCTGCATCAGCTGCGCGGACGTGTTGGCCGGGGATTACGGCAATCTTATTGCATTTTACTTGCTGATCCTCATAATAAAACTGCTATTGAACGTTTGCGAATTATGACACAAACTAATGATGGTTTTAAGCTAGCACAAAAAGATTTACAATTACGAGGATTTGGGGATTTATTTGGTAACAAACAATCAGGAATTCCAGACTTTAAGGTGGCTGATCCTCTTGCAGATGAACCAATGTTACTGACAGCCCATCAAGAGGTTCAACAGCTATTTGCTTCTGATCCTTCCTTAACACATCATTTGCAATTACGGACTTATTTGCAGTCGCAGCAGCTGGATAATTTAGATTAATGAGAGGTAAAAATATGAAAATAGCAGTAGATACTATGGGTGGAGACCACGCACCTGAAGTAATAGTTCAGGGCGTAGAACGTGCGCGCGATCAATTTGATGATTTACAATTTTTACTTTTTGGCGATGAACAGCAGATTAAACACTATCTCACCAATGAACAGCGTATTACAATTGTACCCACCCAAAGTGTGATTTTAGGAACTGATGAGCCGATGAAAGCCATTCGTCAAAAAAAGGATTCGTCTATGGTTCAGGCAGCTCAAGCTGTCAAGAAAAACGAAGCTGATGCCTTATTCTCTTTAGGAAATTCCGGAGCTTTATTAGCCGCAGGGATTTTTATTGTGGGCAGATTAAAAAACATTGCTCGTCCTGCTTTAATGCCTACACTGCCAGCAATGAAACTTAAGCAAGGTTTTAATTATTTAGATGCGGGTGCTAATGCTGAAGTTAAGGTGAATTATTTAACGCAATGGGCCATTATGGGTTCATTTTATGCCCGTGAAGTAAAGGGGATTAAGCAACCTACAGTCGGCTTATTAAATAATGGCAGTGAATTTGATAAGGGTGACAAACTTCATCAAGAGGCCTACCAAGCTTTGAGTCAGATTAAGACAATTAATTTTATCGGTAACGTTGAAGCTGACGGTTTATTACAGGGTGTTGCTGATGTAGTAGTGACCGATGGTTTTACAGGCAATGCAGTTTTAAAAGCACTGGAAGGTAGTGTGAAAACTTTAATGTCACAGCTTAAGCACACTTTATTGAATAATGGACTGCGGGCTAAAGCGGGAGCTTGGTTGGCCCAACCAGCATTAAAGAGTATTAAGACTACTTTTGACGTGGCTTCTTATGGGGGAGCTGTATTAATGGGGGTTAAGGCCCCTGTTGTGAAATCTCACGGTGCCTCAGATGCTCGGACGGTATATTATGCTTTAGTCCAATTAAGAATGATGTATAATAAGGGAATGCTGCAGCAAGTTATTGAATATTTTGATCAGCAGCAAACTAATCAATAAATTAACAATTAATGGAGATGACTCAAATGACAGAAACAGAAGTTTTTGCAAAGATTGCTCAATTATTAAGTGAACGTTTTGATACAGATGTTAATAAAATTACTATGGAAACAAATTTTCAGGATGATTTACAAGCAGATTCAATTGATATGGTAGAATTTGAACTAGAACTAGAAGATGATTTCGGTGAAGAAATACCTGATGAAGAAGCTGCAACAATTCAAACAGTAGGCCAAGCCGTAAAATATATTACGGCTCATCAAAAATAAAGATATTTAAACTAAAAGTGGAAGGAATTAGTCGTGGTTGATCAAGAATTAGTTAATCTGCTCAAGGAACGTTATCAAATCGTTTTTAAAAATTTAGACTTACTGCAGGCTGCCTTAACCCATTCTTCTTATGCTAATGAACATCAAGAGCTGCATTTGTCAGATTATGAACGTTTAGAGTTTTTAGGTGATGCAGTATTAGAATTAAATGTATCAGAGTACATTTATAAAAAGTTTTCCCATCTCACAGAGGGTCAATTAACTAAATTACGAGCCGATATTGTCTGCACAGCCAGTTTTTCCGAATTTTCTCGTGAAGTGGGTTTTCCAAAATATATTCGCCTAGGAAATGGTGAACAAAAAGCTGGCGCTCGAAATCGGAATACATTACTTGAAGATGTTTTTGAAGCGTTTAATGGTGCTTTATATCTCGATCAGGGCAATGAGGCAGTTGTTAAATTTTTGCAGCAAACTGTTTATCGTCATATTGATGCTGGTGAATTTAGTGATGAGAACGACTTTAAAACCGAGTTGCAAGAAGAACTGCAGGCTAATGGTGATGTCGAGATTGATTATTTGGTAATTGGTGACAGTAACGAAGACAATCCGAGCTTTACTGTTCAGCTGGTTGTTAATGGCGCAAGGTTAACAACCGGTACTGGTCATAGTAAAAAGGCAGCTGAACAACAAGCTGCCCATCGGCAATTGTTAAAATTGCACGCAAAATAAATTATCGACAGTGAAGAGGATGAAATCAGAACATTCTCAGAATAAGAGGGATGTTTTTGGCATTAAAATCATTACAGATTAACGGATTTAAATCATTTGCTCGATCAATGACTTTAAAATTTGACCCTGGGATTACTGGTATTGTTGGTCCTAATGGCAGTGGTAAAAGTAATTTAACAGAAGCATTACGGTGGGTAATGGGCGAACAGTCTGCTAAAAGTTTACGCGGCGGTAAAATGGAAGATATTATTTTTGCAGGCAGCGATAGCCAGCCTCCCTTGAATCGTGCTGAAGTTATTTTAAAGTTTGATAATCGTGACCGCCAATTAAATATTGACCGTGACGAAGTCGAAATTCGACGTCGTCTTTTTCGCGGTGGTGAAAGTGACTGTCTTATTAATAACCAAAAAGTACGTTTAAAAGATATTGTTGATTTATTTATGGGTTCCGGTTTAGGAAAAAATTCTTTTGCAATTATTTCTCAAGGAAATGTTGAAAAAATTTTTAATAGTAAACCCCAACAGCGCCGATTTATCATTGAGGAACCAGCTGGAGTTGCTAGCTTTAAATTAAAAAAACAGCAAGCACAACAGCAATTAGAAAAAACGGATGCTAATTTACAAAGAGTGAGTGATAT
>NZ_SCHP01000033.1 GCF_013607485.1 Bombilactobacillus bombi | reverse complement strand
GTAATATATTTCATAACCTAACATGGCCCCGCACGTATTAAAAATTACATCATCAATATCGCTAACCCCCGTAAATAACAGAAATTGCAGGCTTTCAATCAACAATGAAACTAACATTCCACTTAATACTGTAAGCCAAAAACCGGCCTTGTGTGCTTTTAAATGTGGGTACATGAATCCCCAAGGAATGAACCAGGCAATGTTGCCGCCAAAATTATAAAAAAAATCTAAAAGCGACGTGCCCGATGTCAATTTAAAAGTTTCTACTAAGGGTCGCCAATTAACTTCACTTAATGGCCGCTGCCAATAAAAATGAAAGTCCCAAGGAAAATATCCATGACGAAAAACTGTCAAAAAAAATAGCAACATTAAATAAATCACAAAACTATCGACTAGCAGTTCATGAGACCAATGATGGGGGCGTTTTTTCAAGCACTGATAACTATAGCGAACAATTAAAAATATCAAAAAATAAAAAATAGTTTTATCAACGCTATAAAATATTAAACGAATTAAGGGAAAATGGTTGATTTTATCAGAATATTGCAAGTAAATTTGCTGATATAACGAATTTAAAAAAATCATCTTAATACCTCTAGTGGCTATCTTACCTGATAAAATGGTAAAATTAAATCTATATTAACCGATAATTCCTCTGGAGAGAAAAGATTATCATGATAACAAATTTGAAACACCTTTTAAAACGCCGTACAGGCTGGATTTTATTGTTAGTAGCTTTCATCTGGATTAAAACTGTAATTGCTTATTATTGGGATTTTAATATGGGAGCAATGGATCCCATGCAGCATCTATTATTAATTATTAATCCCCTAGCCTCTACTTTGCTTTTGCTGAGTTTGACCTTATATTTTAAAAAACCTAAAGCTACTTACCTAATAGCTTTTGTTATTTATTTGTTAGAAACAATTCTATTGTATAGTAACATTTTGTATTATCGTGAATTTAATGATTTTATTAGCTTTAATACGATTGTGAGCGTCGGCAAAGTCTCTAAGGGATTGGGCAGCAGTGCAATTGCTATGGCCCAAATTCATGATGTAATTTATTTTGTTGATTTGATTATTTTAATCATTTTATTAGGTACTAAAAAAATCGGTTTTGATTCTCGTCCTTATAGTCGCTTACAAGCTTTTACTATTACCAGCCTCGCACTTGCTGGATTAAGTTTAAATTTATTTTTAGCCGAATTAAGTCGGCCGCAGTTGCTATTGCGCACTTTTGATCGAACCTATATTGTTAAATATCTTGGTTTAAATTCTTTTTTAGCCTATGATGGCCTCAAAACTGCTCAAAGTAACTCGCTGCGCTCAACCGCTCAAGGGACAAGTATGGATCCCGTGTTACAATTTGTTCATCAACATTATGCCGCTGCCAATCCTCAATACGCTGGCGTCGCCCGGGGCAAAAATGTTATCATCATTCATTTAGAAAGTTTCCAACAATTTTTAATTGATAGTAAAGTGAAAAATCAAGAAGTTACACCGTTTTTAAATAGTCTTTATCACGACAATAACACCTTGAGTTTTGCAAACTTTTTTCATGAAGTAGGACAAGGCAAAACTAGCGATGCCGAAACCATGCTTGAAACTAGTCTGTTTGGCTTGCCTGAAGGATCTTTTTTTACTAGTTTAGGTACTAATAATACTTTTCAAGCAGCTCCAGCTATTTTGGACCAGCAACAACATTATACCAGTGCGGTTTTCCACGGTAATATTGGATCATTTTGGAGTCGCGATACCGTTTATAAAAATATGGGATATCACTACTTCTTTGACCAAAAATATTATCAGCAAACAGCTGATAGTAATACCTATTGGGGCAGCAAAGATAAATTATTATTTTCAGAAAGCATCAAATATTTAGAACAATTACAACAACCCTTCTATGCTAAATTTTTGACTGTTACTAATCATAATCCCTATGAGCTCTCAGATGTTGATACTGACGGTTTTGAAAAACCTGATACCAATAATACTATGGTAAATAATTATTTTGCTACTGCTCATTATTTAGATGAGGCAGTCCATGAGTTTTTTGACTATCTAAAATCAAGTGGCTTATATAATAATTCCATTGTAGTTTTATATGGGGACCATTTTGGTCTTAATGAAGGCGATGAATCTGCACTTGCTCCTTTATTAAATCGTGATCCGAATACCTGGACTGAATTTGATCATCTACAATTACAACGTGTACCCTTTATGATTCATATGCCTGGTTTAAAAGGAGGCATTCAAAAGCAATATGGCGGTGAAATTGATTCTTTGCCAACTTTATTACACTTATTAGGAGTCAATACTAAGCCTTATATTTTTATGGGATCGGATTTATTGTCACCTCAGCATGATCAAAATGTTATTTTTCGTAATCGTTCCTTCATTACCCCTAAATACACAGTGGTCAATAACAATGATAAAATGACAATTTATCAAAATAGTAATGGCGAAAAATTATTTCAGCCGGATGAGCTTTTGCGCCAAAAGCTTCAAAAAATTTCTCATAATAAAAATCATGAATTAGAGCTTTCCGATACTATTAATAAAACTAACCTTTTACGATTTTATACACCACAAGGCTTTACCCCGGTAGATCCCAAAAAATATAATTATCAAAATCAATACCAGCAGCTGCTGAAAATACGAAATAACCTCGGTGAACATTCCACTAGTTTGTTCTCGCATAATGGTAATAAGTCTACTACTGGGCTCTATAAAACTGATGCCCCAGAATTACAAAATAATAATGCTCCAATTTACGAAATTCCCCAGCAAAACAATTTCAGCTCTAAACCACGACATAAGGCGCAATAAAATATTGTGGTTCTAAAATTATTATAAAATACAAATAAGAGTCTGGGACCTAACATTGTCCCAGACTCTTATTACATAAATAACTTATTTATTTAAAGAATTAATTTTTATTTTGTTCAATTATCTCACGATCATAAAAGATTAAAGTAAAGGTCGTACCTACATCTAGTTTACTTTGAACACTAATTTTTCCTTGATGTTGCTGCATTAACTGATGCACAATTGCTAATCCTAAACCAGATTCACCATATTTGGTTTTTTTTCGAGAAGGATCTGCTTTATAGTAACGTTCCCAAATATTTTTTACCTGATCAGGGCCCATGCCGATTCCATTATCAGAGATTTTAATCGTAGTGGCGGCTAAAGCTGGGTCATGCTTAGCAATAATGGTAATAGTCCCATTTTTAGTAAATTGAATCGCATTTTGTGTAATATTAAAAATTATCTGAATAAAACGATCATAATCAGCATATACTTTGGTATCTTCGCCCACCTGTAAACGCAATTTATCATGAGCAACCATGGTCTTTTTGGTTAACTGGGAAACAATATTCTCTAAAGGCGCCTTAATTTCAAAAATGCGTTGCTTTAACGGAATTTGATTAGTTCGGATTTTTTCATAATCTAAGTTCTCATTGACTAAACGAATTAGGCGTTTAGTTTCATTGCGCATTAAAGTAATACTTTTGGCGCGTGATTCTTTTGGAATGGCGTCATAAGCTAAACCCTCCAGCAGGCCATTAATGGTGGTTAACGGTGTCCGCATCTCATGGGCGGCGTCAGCCATGAATTCTTTACGGCGTTGCTCCTGTCGCTCAATTTCTTCATTAGATTGCTGCAAAGAATGGGCCATTTCGTTAAAATCAGATGCCAAATCATCTATTTCATCGCGGCCATTTTGGGCAATTTGGACTGCAAAATCTCCTGCAGCTACTTGTTTAGTTGCTTGACGTAAGCGATCAATTCGCTTAACCTGCCAGCTAGCTAAAAACCAACTCATAATGACTGCTAAAATTGTCGACACTAAAAAAGCTAGAATCAAGTTATTTTTAATGGAATTGATGTTAGTTTCAACTGCTGAAACTTCAGCACCAACCCACAAAATAGCAACCAAATTATTATCCTTATCAAACCAAGGCTTAATAATATAAGTCATAGGATGTTTGCGAAACAAAGGTGCTTGATGATTACGATGACTGTTTCTTTCACGAATGACTGTGCCCGCCTGTAATAGTTTCCAAGTCCGCCGATCAAAAGATGGTTCAGTCGTCACTGACGGATATGACTCATGTCCATGTTTATCAAACATAGCAAAAGTTACTTTTTCATTTGCCAAAACTTCTTGCACGGAAGCAAAAGTTTCAGGGGTAATATTCTTAATATTTCCTGTTTGTGGATCCACTCTTAAAGCCATCGATTGAAGATTATCAGAATAGCCCTCTAGTTGGGTCCAAGTCTGTTGATAAGCCATATTTTCACTATAATGATAAATAGCAATGGCAATCAAGCTTAGACAAGTGACCACAACTACTAAAAAGCCTAGCATATATTGATAAATTAACTTCATTGATTCTGCACATCCGAATCGTCAAATTTATAACCCACGCCCCAAACTGTTTGGATAATTTGGGGACCAACTTGCTCAACTTTATGACGCAACTTTTTGATGTGGGCATCAACTGTCCGCTCATCACCAAAATAATCATAGCCCCAAACCTGCTGTAATAACTGTTCACGAGTGAAAACTTGCTTAGGTTTACCCGATAAAGCCTTTAAAAGGTCGAATTCTTTAGGCGTTAAATCTGGAATTTCTTGATCTAACAAGTAAGCTTCGCGAGTAGCACTACTTAATTTAAAATTTTTTGTTTGAACATCGAATTTTTTATCGCTAGATACTTGTCCATCGGATTTTTCTTCTTGTAACCCCAAGCGCCGGTACAAGGCCTTAATCCGTGCAATTAAAGTTATCGGACTAAAAGGCTTAGTCACATATTCATCAGCATATTCTAGCCCTAATACTTGATCACTTTCCGAATCGCGCGCTGTCAGCATAATTATCGGTACAGTTTGAGAAATTTCTCTAATTTCTTTTGCTACTTCCATACCGTCTTTACCCGGTAAGTTTAAATCTAGAGTAATAATATCCCAGGCTTTGGGCTGTTCTTTAAATATCTCCACAGCTTCATCGCCATTATAAGCAAAAGTTGCTTCCCACTGTTCTTTCTGAAAAAACATGGACATCATTTCTGATACTGATTTATTATCTTCAATCATTAATAGCTTCATTTTTATCACCTTTATTCCTGCGTTAAAATAAATTTTTTAATAACTTCCGCCACAGCATCATGATTATAATCATTAGAAGTTACATAATTGGCAGCATCTTTAATTTCTTTAGTTGCATTTTGAACAGCCACTCCTAGTCCCGCTGCTTGAATCATACTTAAATCGTTAGAATTGTCGCCAATTGCAATAATTTCTGCAGGTTTAATTTTTAATATCTGAGCTAACTGTAATAAGCCTTTCCCCTTATTGACACCTTTTTTGTTAAATTCCATATATCGATTAGAAGAGTAGGTGTAGGTCGTATCATCTAAGACAGCTGTCGGTATTTGAGAATATAAATCATCTAAGCTCGAGCGATCTTTATCCTTATAAAGCATTTTCATGAGTGTTTGGTCTTTCAAAAATTCGATAGAAGGTTTTGTAAAAGTATGATATTGAAATCCCATTTTATCTAAGTATTGTTTTTCATCATCATCAATATTATAAACATAAATATCAGTTAAAGTATAAAGATGCATGGTAACTCTATTTTTGACACCAATTTGAAAAAGTGTATTAATTTCTGCAAAACTCATTTCAACTTTAGAAATAACTCTTTCTTGATGATTTTCAGTAATCGTTCCTCCATTAAAAGAGATAACATATTCTCCCACAGCATCCATTAAACCTAATTCTGCTAAAGTTTGCCGAATCAGAGTAAAACCTCTGCCAGTATTAGGAACAAAGATAACCCCTAATTTACGGGCAGCTTGCACAGCTGCTCGAGTTTTTTCATCGACATGTTTTTCATCATTTAATAAAGTTTCATCTAAATCACTAGCAATCAATTTGTATTTCATATTATCCAAACTCCTATTATATTATCCTTATTTTACTGTATCATTAAAAGCTTAAAAATAAAATTCAATTATCATTTACTTTAGATTTCATTTCCCTGAAAGCTGGATTTAAGCTATAATTATTAAAAAATAAGGGAGAAGTATTATGACTAAAAAGAATATTCTTTACTTTGCTTGCTCTTGGTTTTCCCCATTAGAAAAAGATTTTATGGCTAAAGGGCAAGCAGCCCTCCAAAAAAATCCCACCGTGGATTGGGAAAACAGTTTTCGTCCCCTAGAACATCAATATCAAAATATCGATGTTACTAAACAGTCTGCAGCTCTGCAAGATCCACACTGGCAAATGGGAACTTTTCGTAATGATCTCTTTGGAATTGATCGAGCTGATTTAGTCTGTGGTATGTTTTTACCACAAAAACCAGATTCGGGGATGGCCTTTGAATATGGATATGCTTACGCTACCCATAAGCCTATTGTTTCTATCATTCCAGATGATGCCCCGAAGGAAATCAATCTTATGCTTCTTCCTAGTGTTACTCGTTATTTACATCTCAGTGAATTATCCAGCTTTGACTTCAATAAACTGGAATTTGAGCTGTTTCCAGCCACTGCCTATTAAGATATTATATGAAATACCACTAAATAAGATAATTTTTAGAACCACGGGGCTATAAATTGCAAAACAATTACTGATAATTCAATTATAGTTTTTAATTGTTAAAATTACACTTAATTTTGAATAGTTTAAAGGCTGGAGCAATTGCTCCAGCCTTTAAACTATTAACAGTATATTAGATTTTTAATTTAATGTTTAATAATTACAATTCCTAAAATAATAAGCAAGATGCCCATGATCGTATTAGACCAAGTAATAATTTTCATTAATTGTTGGACATTTGTATTGGAGCTTTGTGTACTTTTTTTAAAATTATAAAAAGCATGCCCTAATAACCCTATGCCAATAATTATTAACAAAATGCCCACTGATAATTGCATTACGTTATTTCACTCCATTATCAATATTCAAACGGCGCCCAAACGTTGGTGTAAACCACTGTAAACGCCCTATTTTGACGTTTTGCCCAGGTTGTGGGGCATGAATGTATTGTCCATTACCTAAATAAATAGCCACATGCTCAGCAGCTCCTACTTCGCCCCAAAACAATAAATCTCCCGGTTGAATTTGAGATAGTGGTATATAAGTCCCACATTCGCTTTGTTGCTGTGAGGTCCGTGGTAAACTAAGACCATTAGCTAAGGCTACATATTGTACCAAACCAGAACAGTCAAAACCCTGCGGAGTAGTTCCACCCCAAACATAAGGAACACCTAAATACTTTTGGGCCATTTGTGTCAGTCCATTAGCCGAAAAATCGGCTGTAGCCTGATCTAAATCATCTATCTGAGGGAAAGTAATAGTTACAGCTGTCGAGGTTACCGGAGCCGGTGCAATAGGCTGTGCCTGTACCTGCGGATGTAAAAGGTCAGTATTTACTTGAATAGGATTAACTAATTTTGGGGTTTGATTAGCCACAGCTATTTCTGGATTTTCTTGGTGACTAACAACTATTGTCTGAGCCTTTGTTGGTACAACAAATAAGCTCAACAAACTTACGGTAATACTTCCCGCAGCCAAGCTGGCCTTGAGTGTTTTAGCTTTCATTTTTAATCTCCTTAAATGCTTTGAATCTAACACTTTTATCATAACATAGACTTGATAAAAACGTTAATTTTATATAGTAGATTTTCGTTTACTTATAGTAAAATCGGTGGTATATTGATAATGTTTTAACAAGCAGATGATAAGGAAGTCTTAAACTATGAAAGAAAATTTTGATTTTTTAATGCCAAGTGTGAATTTCTTTGGTAAAGGGGTTATCAAAAAAATTGGTGCGCGGGCAAAAATGCTCAAAATGAGCAAGCCTTTAATTGTCACAGATAAATTTTTGCGTAAGATGCCTAATGGTCCTGTTGAGCAAACATTAGCTTCATTAAAATCAGCAGGAGTAGATTATGCAATTTATGATGGCGTTGAACCAAACCCTAAAGTACGCAATATTCAAGAAGCCAAGAAAATCTACTTAGATAATAGTTGTGACAGTATCATTACTGTTGGTGGTGGTTCTTCCCACGATGCTGGTAAAGGAACTGGTATTATCTTAACTAATGGTGATGATATCACTAAGTTAGCAGGTATTGAAACCTTAGACAATCCTTTACCACCATTAATGGCAGTCAATACAACTGCCGGTACCGCTTCTGAATTGACTCGTCACTGTGTTATTACTAATGAACAAACCAAGTTAAAATTTGTTGTAGTTTCTTGGCGCAATGTTCCTTTAGTTTCATTTAATGATCCGATGCTAATGTTAGATGTACCAGCTGGATTAACTGCATCTACGGGAATGGATACTTTTGTTCAAGCAATTGAACCTTATGTATCAACTAATCGTAACGAAATTACTGACGGACAATGTATTCAAGCTATTAAATTAGTTGAAGAAAGTTTGCGTGAAGTTGTTGCTAATGGTCACAATATCGAAGCAAGAACTAAAATGGTTGAAGCTGAAATGTTAGGCGGTATGGCCTTTAATAATGCTGATTTAGGTTACGTTCATGCCATGGCTCACCAATTAGGTGGTCAATATGATGCTCCTCATGGAGTATGCTGTGCTATCTTATTACCAATTGTTGAACAGTATAACTTAATTGCTTGCCCTGAAAGATTTGCGCAGTTAGCTGAGGTTATGGGTGAAGATACTACTGGTTTATCTACTCGTGATGCTGCTGAATTATCTATTAAAGCAATGCGTCAAATGTGCGATGATGTGAATATTCCACGAAGCATTAAAGCAATTGGTGCTAAACCTGAAGATTTTGAATTAATGGCTGAAAATGCATTAAAAGATGGCAATGCTCCTTCCAATCCTCGTAAAGGTACTAAAAAAGAGCTTGTTCAACTTTTCCAAGCTGCTTATGATGCTGAATAAGAATTACTTTAATTTATATACTGTATCAATAGTAAGCTTGCTATTAAAAATATAATTAGAATCTTAAAAGCCTCCTAATTGTTGGATGATATTAACAATTAGGAGGCTTTTTTAGTAATTAGAATTACAAAACAAAAAGAAAAAGCCTCGAACCACCCACAGGCTCAAGGCTTTGACTAGTATTGGCTAAACTTGAATAAATCCAAAATGGAGATGAGGAGAATCGAACTCCTGTCCATACATACTGCCACACCAGCATCTACATCCATAGTTACACTATTTAAAATTCGCCGCTAAGAACGCCGTGTAACTGGGCTAGCCTTAACGGCTAGCCTGATGATCTCTTTTTGACTGTTCAGGTGGCGCAGTCAAACGTAGCTCAATTTTTTAAGACCCAATTTAACCCTTGAGCAAAGCTAAACGGATCACGCTAAAAACTGTTGTTAGGCAGCTAAAGCGTAAGAATTATTATTATTTTTTGCAGTTATAATTTAACTGTAACGTTTTAACGTAGACGTAACCTACGAGATGCAACCAGTGCTCAACTACATATGTCGAATCCATAACATCCCCGTTAAGTATTATTAAGTATAGGGCAAAACTGTAATTTTTTCAAGCAATAAAAGCAATAAAAAACTTGAGTCTGATTAGAACCCTTATTAGGTTCCATCATACTCAAGTTTTACTAAGTAGAATTAATTCATTAATCTATTATTTAACTAAGCGTTCAAATTCATGTACAATCATTAATTCTTCATCAGTCGGCACTACTAAACCTGTAATTTTAGAATTGTCCGTAGTAATCTTTCGAATACCCTTACCATTTTCGTTAGCTTCATGATCCACTTCGATACCTAAGAAACTAAAGTTATCCATAATTGCTTGACGAATTGCCGGGTTATTTTCACCCATACCAGCAGTAAAAATCATAATATCAACGCCCTGCATTTCAGCAATATATGATCCAACATATTTAATAATACGATTAATAAAGACATCAATCGCTAATTTAGCATTAGGATTTGTATCCTTGGCGGCAATTAAGTCCCGCATATCTGGTGAAATTCCAGAGATACCTTTTAAACCAGAGTCGTTATTCAAAATATCAATCATTGTGTGGATATCATTAATTTGCAGTTTTTCCATCAGAAAGGCTACTAAAGAAATGTCAATATCACCAGCCCGCGAGCTCATTGTTACGCCTGCGATAGGAGTGAAACCCATTGACGTATCAAATGAATGACCATCTTTAATGGCAGTTATAGAAACACCACTACCCATGTGCAGACTAATCATTTTTTCTTGTTCATAAGGCACTTGTAAAAATTCAGCTGCTTTATGTGATACATAATCATGACTAGTACCATGAGCTCCATAACGCCGGGCACCAAATTTTTCATCATATTCTTTAGGAATGGAATATACTTGGTTCATCTTAGGCAATTTTTTGTGGAAAGTTGTATCAAAAACAGCTACTTGAGGCACATCTGGCAACATTTGAGCAAATGCTTCAATTCCCTTGCGTTCGGCTGGATTATGCAAAGGAGCATATTCATCAATTTGTGATAATTCTTTCAAACTATCATTATCTAATAAAGTTGAATCATCAAAGTAAGGGCCACCCGATACGACACGATGTCCTACTCCACTAAGCTCTTGAACATCGTTAATAACTTTTAAATCCAAAAGTTGTTGAATTAGAATTTTTACTGCTTGAACGTGAGATTCAACAGGCACTTCTTGTGAATGCTTTACACCTTGATAAGTAATCACAAAAACAGAATGATCTAATCCTAAGCGGTCTACCATTCCCTTCACAATGACCTTTTCAGCTGGTAAAGCAAAAAGCTTAAATTTTAAAGTTGAACTACCAGAATTAACAACTAAAACTTTACGTTCCATCTCATTTCTCCCATTTAAAAGTTTTTTGACTCCAATTTTGCAATTGGTTCTTGAATTTTATTATATCACTGGTATTCCCTAAATCGGGAATTTCTCCCATTAATACTTGAGGGGTTTGTTGAGATGTTTGTCCATGACGCTGCAGTACAATTAAAGACTTTGTAGCAGCTTCACTGGCAAATAAAGTTTGTGGCAAGCTCAAGACAGCTTGGAGATAAACTGAGCTTACCAGCCAATGGGCTAAAGTTTTTGCTTGATTGGTTTGAAAAATTTGAGCAGGAACAATAAATATACCAATTCCACCAGGTCGCACATTCTTCATTGCTTGTTCAATTATTAAATGGTGGGCATAAGAGTGCCCTTTTTGAGCTCGTGTTTGAAAATCAAGCGTATTATCATCCATAGGATAATAACCAACAGGCAAATCAGCTAAAACTAAATCATAATCACTAATAATCCAATCAGCCACTGCATCTTGATGATATAAATCAATTTTTTCATTAACAGCTTGGCTCAATGCTGCAGCAATCGTTAACAAACTATCATCATTATCAATACCATGTAAGGATAAATTTAAAGTGGTACTTTTTTTAAGTTCCAGAGCGGTTTCGATTAATAAATTGCCTGTACCAATTGTTGGATCCATTACTTCTAAATGAGATTGCGAATTATCACGAAATATTTCTGCAATCACTAAAGCACATAAAGTTCCAATTACATCAGGTGTCATTAATAAGTTAACATCGAGCTGATCAACTTTTTGTGCTTTGACAATTGCAAACTCTAGTGCTCGTTTAATATCAGTTATTGAATAAGTTTTTAAATTAAATTTTTGATAACTTTCATTTAATTTCTGTGCTTGTTCTTGTGTAGGATAACCATCCTCTTGATAAGTTTTTTGCGCCAAAATATTAAAAATATTTTCAGATAAAGCATCCCGATAAGAAACGTTCAAAATTTTCTGTAATTGTTCCGTTGTTTGATCAACAAATTTAAAAATTTGTTGAGTAGTTGCTTGTGCCATATATCCATCCCCTTGTGTAGCCGTACCTGCTAATATGTTAGCTGAAAAAATCTTATTTAGCAAAGGATATAATTTTTTGTGTATAAATTTTTTCTATCTGTTGATACGATTGTAACTGCTGCTGATAAAAATTAAGGTATAACAGAATAACTAAACATTCCACATTTAGCAATAAAATAGCTAACAAGGTAGTAGAAGCTGTATGTTTCTTATTGAAAATCAAGATAATATTCCCACTTTCTGGATAAAAGATCAGTAGTTTCAATTTTGACAGATTGATTAGTCGGCACTAATTTTAAATGTTGTTGATGGATTAGTATCGGCATATGACCACCATCAATTCCAGTGACACGCAGCATGTTCCGATAAATTTGTAAGCGATATCTTTTATAAGGAAATTTACTGTTAGATCCAGTTTCAAAAGTCACACTTTGAGAATCAGCAGTAATTAATTTGGAATCAGCCGTCATTTTTTCTAGACGCAACATTGCAATATTCCAATTGCTATCATTATAAAAAAGGCGATTTTTATTTTGACGAAAAGTTGTCAATAACAATGAAATTGCTGATAATGTCAATGTTAAAATTACCAAGGAGGTAATAATTTCACTGAGTAAAAATGCGGAATGTCTTTTGTTTAGTATCATATTCCAAGCGCTGATTTTTTTGCAATACTTCAAGTTTTGCTCCTTGCTTTTTAAAGGTATATTTTTGATTTTTTAAAATCAGACTATCTATATGAGGCTGTTGCAACTTTTGCCAGCAAGCAACTTTTAATAAAGCCGTATTTTGTACCGCAATTAACTTTTTATGTGTGGGAATTATACAAAGAGGAATAATCGAAAAAGCTTGCATTACTAAAAAAAATCCGAGCATATTATCTAATATTAAGAATGCTCTACTTTTTTTCTTCAATTAATTCGCCCCACTCCATTTGAATTTTAAATTTATAAATTTTATTTGTTAAAGATGACTGAAAAGTAATAGTTTGTGGTGCTACTTCTCCACCTTCAATTATTATCCAACCGGGTTGGATACGGCAAGCTAATTGGGCATGTAG
>NZ_SCHP01000032.1 GCF_013607485.1 Bombilactobacillus bombi | reverse complement strand
GTGTATAAGAGACTGTCTTTACACCGGCTATTTTAATCGTCTTACTATTTTGCTTATTAGCACGGCATTCATTATAAAATTATATGATACAATTTCAAAGGGACATTTTAGATTATATTTTCTAGAATGTCTTTTTTATTTTGGCAAATTTGGTAGTTATTCAGAAAATTAGAAGTAGGTAATTATGAACGCAATAAAAAACAAATATAAACAAGTTTACGGTATTGAATATGACGCTAATTGTTTCATGGCAGAGCTTTTAATGGCACTGAATATTACCGTACCAAACAGCAAATTATGAAATCAGCAACAATTCCATCTTGAGCTGAAAGATTTGTTGATTGGCCGTATGTAAAAAGTAGTATAATCAATTTATAAATATTTTGGAGGAGTGAGTTTGTGAGTAAAATATGTGCAATAGATGGACAAAAAATTGGAGTAATGACTGGTAAAGTTCAAATTAATGGACAATGGGTGTGTGCAGATCATTTGAAGCAGGCTGGTTTTGATAGTGCTAATGACGCTTTAAAATATATCAATCAAATAAACATTGATATGCTAAAGCAATACATAGCTGGTAACTATGATTTAAAACAAGCTATTCTTGGTTCTTCTAATTCTAGATTAACTGAAATTCAAGCTCAATTTGAGGCTGCAGGTGTTTCAGATTTATTTGGAACTAAAAAGGAAGTAAGAGCCTTACCTGATATTTTGCAACAAAACGAAATTGTTAAATACGCTACTAGCGGATTAGTTGATGGAAATACTGTTTTGATGGTTTTGACCAATACTAGAATTTTATTCATTGATAAAGGTCTGATTTATGGTATAAAATCAACTGAAATTCCTTTAAATATGATTAACAGCGTATCTTATTCTACTGGAATGTTATTAGGTTCCATTACTATTACTAATGGTGCTGTGACTACCGGCGTTAAAGATGTTTCAAAACAAACAGCACCTATTATGGTTGATAGAATTAAAACTGAAATGGCTAATTTTCAACAATATAATAACCAGCGGTATAATCAGCAACCAATGCAAAATAATGACGTTGCTGAACAATTGCGCCAATACAAATCATTATTGGATGAGGGTCTCATCACCGAAGCAGAATTTAATGCTAAAAAACAGCAATTATTAGGATTATAAATAACACAAAAAAGCCACACTCATCCCCGACCAAAGTTTTGAGTGTGACTAACAGATACACATACATAAGGTGTCTTTCTGCACCTTCTAGTTTAATAAATATAGGAGGTTTTATCAATGGCAACATTTGTAAAAAAAGGTAAAAAGTGGATGGCTCGCATTAGCTATAAAGATGCTAGCGGGAAATATCAACGTGAAAATAAAGGTGGTTTTGCAACTTAAAAGGAAGCACAATTATATGCAAATGAATTTGAAATTCGTGCTGCTAAAGGTCCGATCTCTTTATCTGGAAAAATACCCTTTCCAGAATATTTCTTGAATTGGTATGAAACATATAAAAAGCCAAATATTAGCGAACGCACCCAACGTACATATATTCATGCTCATCATGTTTTAAAAAATTATTTTTCAGACTATCCTATTAATGATATTACTCGCCAAAATTATCAAAAGTTTTTATCTGATTATGGAATGCATCATTCTAAAGCAACAATTAGCAAAATTAATTCTTTAATTCATGCTTGTGTTAAATCTGCACTTTATGATGATGCTGTAAAAAAAGATTTTATTCAAAATACTAATTTAGTTTTTGATAAAGACCGTACACAAAAAATTGAATATTTGAGTATGAGTGATTTAACTAAGCTAGTAACATTTTTACATCAAACCCTTAACCCTCATTTCACTGCTAAGTATATGATTCTCCTGGCCATATTTACGGGGATGCGACTTGGCGAAATACAGGGTCTAAAATGGGATGATATCAATTCAAATTTTAAAACAATTACTATAAAAAGATCATGGCATGAGGGCTTAAAAATATTCAAAGACACTAAAAATGAATCTTCTAAAAGAGTTATTCGGGTTAATGATGATATTTTAAATATTCTATCTCAACTAGATCATTCCACAGAGCAAGTTTTTATTAATCAGTATGGAACTATACCTACTTCTAGTGCTGTAAATAAGACACTTAAAGAAAGTTTAAAAGACTGTGGTATAAATCGTAATGGATTTCATTTTCATTCGTTACGCCACACACACGTTGCTTTTCTGCTATATAACAATATTGATTTATATGTGATTTCTAAGAGATTAGGTCATAAAGATATGACTACAACTATTCGCGTTTACTCTTATTTAATTGATGAATATAAGACTAAAACAGATCAACAAATCGAAAAAGTACTTAATAGCCTTGAAATAGGTGCATCTAACAATCATTCTGTGGTGCCAAAATAGTGCCAAATTATTTTATTTTTTTATGTTTTTTAATGGAATATATAAAACGAGAACCCCTCAAAATGTTGATTTGATAGGATTCTCGTTTTTTGTAATTCTTTTAATTTATTATCAAAAGGAGAGTACAGGATTTGAACCTGCGCGCCGATATCGAATCGGTTCGCCGGATTTCGAGTCCGGTGCATTACCACTCTGCCAACTCTCCATAAAAAGTAGCTTACGCTACTAATATTGCATTAAAGTAAACATATCATAGTTTTTAATTTTATCACGGCCATGTAAATCAGTCAACTCAATTAAGAAAGCTGTTCCGACAACAATACCACCTAATTCTTCAACTAATTTAATTGTAGCAGCTAAAGTTCCACCAGTCGCCATTAAATCATCGACTACTAATACTTTTTGACCAGGTTTAACGGCATCTTTTTGCATGTATAATGATGCTTGACCATACTCCAAATCATAAGTAACTGAAACAGTATCGCGAGGCAATTTGCCTTTTTTACGTGCTGGAGCAAATCCCACTCCTAATTTATACGCAACCGGACAACCAACAATAAATCCGCGGGCTTCTGGACCCACAATCATTTCAGTACCACGCTTACGAGCATAATCAACAATCTGGTCCGTCGCAGCTGCATATACCTCTCCGTTATACATTAATGGTGAAATATCGCGAAATATTATGCCCGGTTCTGGAAAATCTTTAACATTTGCAACATATTTTTTAAAATCCATGGATATAGCTCCCTAAATATCATTTGTTATTTGATTAATAAATTTAACAAGATCATCAAATTGAACATTAACAAGTTTCTGTTCGACTTCTGCCAAATCTCTAATTTTACAATACGTTGGTGAATCAGTTAATTGTTGCGCAGCTAGCTTAGTTGTTGGAACTAACAAACCATCTCTTATTTTAACAAAATCTAACTCAGAAAACACGGTTAAAACAAATTTAATCTCAAAAATTGACAAACCTAAATATTGCGCAATTGCTTTCAAATTTTTACTTGGCAGAGCTTGATGGTTCAAAAAATACTTTAAACATTGGTGCCATGTTGGTGGCGGCAGCTGAAGCTGATAATAATGCGGATATTTTGTATAAAACATCAAATTTAATTCACTCAATTGCGGATTTTGTTGAATAAATTTTTCAAAAGCTTCTATATTAGGCGGTCGATCTACTAAAGTGACGTGATCAATATTCTTTAAATTCTGTTCAGCTAAAAAACACTGAACCTGCGGGTAAAGTTCTTTAACTTGATTGAAATATTTTTTCTGAAAAAAAACTAAATTATTGTCAGTTTGCAGCAGTTTAGCCCGAACAGAACTACTTTCACGTAAATCTTGAATCTTAAGTTTAATGGTTCCATTCAAATCAACATCTTGTAAATTAACCTGAATCTGCGCATGATTGCGCCACCTATGCTGCTTTAAGGTGCCATAAACAGCTGTAATTGTATCACTTTGTAATTGATCCAGCAATTGTCCCCAATTAAAACCCACGACTTCTAGACTATGCTGGTCATGTTGCAAGGAAATCTTGAGATGATCTTGACCTTTTTTACCTAAATAACCAACACTATAAGAATTAAAATGATTAATTTTAACCACCGGCAAGAGATTTCCTTGACCAAAAGGAGCAAGAAGTTGCAGTTGCTGCATTAAATCAGTATTGGCTTGTGAAACATCTAGTGCTAAATCATAGTATTGCTTAGGCTTTTTTGTAACATCTAATAATTTCACAACTGCCAATTTATTAAGCTGCTCGCTCCAGGTACTAATATCCTTTTCGTCCATAGTGAGACCACAAGCCTGAGCGTGCCCACCAAAATTTTGGTAGTATTGTTTAACTGCAGCTAAGGCTTGATACAAATTAAAATCCGCAATGCTTCTTGCTGAACCAACTGCTTTACCATCGGCTAAAATAGTTAGTACAATCGTTGGATGATTGGTCTTTTCAGCTATTTTGCCAGCAACAATACCTAAAACACCTTGATGCCAATTTTCTCCAGCAACTACAATAATTTTTTGGCCTTTTGTTAATTGCTTTTGCACTGTTGAGTCTGTGGCTGCGACAATTTCAGCTGTCAATTTTTTTCGTTGCTGATTAAGTGCTTCAACCCTTTTGGCTGATGCTTTGGCCAACTGGACATCTTCTGTTAATAAAAACTTAACACCATTAATAGCTTTATCTAATCGGCCAATTGCATTTAAGCGGGGTGCTATTTGAAAACCAATAGTTTCCTCATCAAAATCAGCCACATTAACATGTGCTTGTTGGCATAACTCTTCAATTCCCAAACGAGGCTGAATTTGAATTTGCTTTAAACCCCAAGTTACTAAAATTCGATTTTCATCAGTTAATTTTACCATATCGGCCACAGTACCTAATGCAGCTAAATCTAGTAACTCTTGAGGCGGTTCTTCTAATAAGGCACTGGCTACTTTAAAAGCTACACCCGCCCCGGACAAATCTGGACAAGGATAAGTACTACCAGGGTAACGTGGATGCACGATTGCCTTTGCTTTGGGTAACTGCGCTGGTAAAGTATGATGATCAGTAATAATTACGTCAACATTTTGGGCTTGTGCATATTGCACTTCTTTTAACCCAGTTACTCCATTATCGACAGTAATAATTAATTGATAACCAGCTTTCACAAATTGCTCATAACGTGTCTGATTAGGACCATAACCATCAGTAAAACGCTCAGGTATAAAAACTGTTGCTTGACCTCCAATGTCGACAATCGCAGCTTTTAAAATAGCAGCGCTTGTCATCCCATCCACATCATAATCACCGTAGATCAGAATTTTTTCATCATTAAAAATAGCCTGCGTAATCCGCTCTATGGCTATATCCATGTCATGAAGTAAATAAGGATCATGTAACGAGGATAGTTGGGGATGTAAAAATTGTTCGATTTGAGAAGTAGATTTTAAGCCTCGCTGCCATAAGAGCCGAGCCACAACTGGTGATAAACCAGTGTTCTGTGTTATTTGCTCTAATTCAGTTACATGAGCTTGACTAGTTGGTTGCCAATTAAATTTTAGACTCAATTACACCCTCCTATCCAAATACTGCTAAGGTAGCACGATTAGCAATCCGTGATGTTACTAAATGTCCTTGAACTAACCACCGATTAGCTCCTCCATCAGCGCAGGTAATTAAAGTAATAAGCTTACTGCCTGGCTGATTATTCATAGTCCATGTCGCACGTGGTGAAATAACCTGCTTCAAATCTACTTTATAGGTATAAACGTTCTTTAAATTAGTGATATAAATCAAATCACCAATTTGAACGCGCGAAATTGGCGAAAACAAAGCACCTTTATCTGTCATATAATGTCCGGCTAAAGCATAGTTGCCCTGACCCATTTTTTCATCAGGTTTTAAGGTGCCGCCACCTGTGGCCAAAGCAGTATCATCTACTCCCTTAACAATTGGTAATTTTAAATTGACAGAGGGAATGGCAATTTTACCAATTGCAGCAGCATTATTTTTAACAGCAGCTTTAGCAGCCTGCTGTACGGTAATTGGTTTAACCTTGGCAAAGTCAAACGAAGCAGTACGCAAATTATTTTGTCGTACTTGATCTTTGGTTAGTTTTTTTAAGCGGGTTTGGGAAACTTGCTGTACGAGATAAACTTTTATAGGTTCATTAAAAATTAATCCTAGAGCTGTAACTAATACCAATAATGTCAAAAAAATCTTCCAAAATTTCTTCATTTTTTAGCTCCATTATTTTTTTAAATCATCATCGCCCATTTGTAAGACCGCCATAAAGGCTGCCTGGGGTACTGTAACACGTCCAACTTCTTTCATGCGCTTTTTGCCGCGCTTTTGCTTTTCTAATAACTTATTCTTCCGAGTCTGGTCACCACCGTATAAGGGACCTGTAACATCTTTTCGATAGGCTTTGACCGTTGAACGTGCGACAACCTTAGTTCCAATAGCTGCTTGGATAGCCACTTCAAATTGCTGCCGGGGGATTATTTGCTTAAGTTTTTGAACAATTGTTCGTCCGCGTTCATAAGCAAAATCTTCATGAACTATAAAACTTAAGGCATCAACAGGTTCTTTATTTAATAAAATATCCATTTTTACCATTTTTGCTGGTTCATAGCCGCTAATACTATAATCTAAGGAAGCAAAGCCATGAGTACTAGACTTTAAACTATCAAAAAAATCATAGATAATTTCTGCTAGAGGCAACTTATAAATAACATTTACGTGATAATTATCCAAATAATCCATTGTCTGAAATTGGCCCCGTTTACGTTCTGATAGTTCCATTACAGCCCCAACATAATCTTTAGGCACCATAATCTCTGCCCGTACAACAGGTTCTTGGATTTCTTTCATTTCGGAAGGATCCGGCATTTGTGAAGGATTATCAATTACTTTTACCGAACCATCAGTTAAAATAATTTTATAATTAACAGAGGGAGCCGTCATAATTAAATCTAAGTTGAATTCTCTCTCAAGACGTTCTTGAATTACATCCATATGCAATAGCCCCAAGAAGCCGACCCGAAAACCAAAACCTAAGGCTTGCGAGGTTTCAGGTTCATACTCTAAAGAAGCATCATTTAATTGCAATTTCTCAAGTGCATCGCGTAGATCCTCATATTTGGCATTATCAACTGGATACATACCAGAATAGACCATGGGTGTGATTTTGCGATAACCAGCTAAAGCGGTTGCGGTAGGATTCGCAGGAGCCGTAATTGTATCACCAACACGGGTATCTTTGACGCTTTTAATGCTGGCAGTGATATAACCCACGTCACCAACCAGCAAGGACTCACGGGGAACGGCTTTAGGCGACATCACGCCTACTTCTGTGACTTCAAATTGCTTGCCGTTACTCATAAGTTCAATCTTATCGCCAACTTTAACTTGGCCCTCAAAAATCCGCACGCTTAAAACTACTCCACGATAGCTATCATAAACTGAATCAAATATTAGCGCCTTTAAGGGCTGGTTAATATCACCGCTGGGTGCAGGTATGTCACTAACAATGCGCTCTAATAATTCAGCAATTCCCATACCATTTTTTGCACTAGTTAATACCGCATTATCAGCATCGATACCAATCATATCTGCAATTTCCGATTTGACGTTGTCAACATCAGCTGAGGGCAAATCGATTTTATTGATAACCGGTACAATTTCTAAATCATTATCAACTGCCAAATATGCATTAGCCATTGTTTGAGCTTGAACACCTTGAGCAGCATCTACTACTAGTAAAGCTCCCTCACAGGCAGCTAAACTGCGCGATACTTCATATGAAAAATCCACATGGCCAGGGGTATCAATCAAGTGGAAGGTATAAACATGTCCGTCATGAGCTTGATATTTTAATTCGACAGCATTTAATTTAATTGTAATACCACGTTCCCGTTCAATATCCATATCATCTAATACTTGATTTTCCATATCACGTTTAGAAACTGTATCCGTCATCTCTAAAATTCGATCCGCAATTGTGGATTTACCATGATCAATATGAGCCACAATGGAAAAATTACGAATATACTTTTGTCTTTGAGTTAAATCAGGACTGGTCATTCAAACACTCCTTTACTTACAGCAAGCATTATATCAATTTTTTCATTATAAACAAAGTAAAGCTTATTAAATTCAAATATGTAAAATTAATGACCAGGAACAAATTATCCTGGCCATTAATATCAAATTAGCCTAATTACCAAATTTATCTTTCATATTGTCACGCATTCGCTCAAATAAATTACGATCTTGTTCTTTAACTTTGCCGCCGCCTAATTCAGCAAATTGCTGTAAGGCGTCCCTTTGCTTAGTATTCAAATGTTTAGGAGTAATAATATCAACGGTGACATGTTGATCGCCTACGCCTCCATGCAAACGAGGAACACCTTGTCCGCGTAAGCGGAAAACTGTACCACTTTGAGTACCGGCAGGAATTTTTAATTCAACAGGTCCCCGAACAGTTTTGACTTTAATCGTATCACCTAAGGCTGCTTGTGGGAAAGAAATGGCGGTATGCGAGTAAATAGTATCACCATCACGTGTAAATTCCCGGCTGGGTTCAATTTCAAATACGATATATAAATCGCCATAAGTTCCTTGATTATCGCCAGCTTCTCCTTGACCATCCAAGCGCATTCTTTGTAAATTATCAATACCAGCAGGAATATTTACTTCGACGGTATGGCCACGGGTTATCTTGCCCTTGCCATGACAAGTAGGACATTTATCAGGAATTTCCTTACCCTTGCCTCCACAGACATCACACACTTGACGACTTTGCATCATGCCTAAAGGTGTCCTTTGGCTCACTTGAATATATCCACTACCATGACATTTATGACAAGTAACAGGTTTAGTGCCGGGCTTGGCTCCTGAGCCATGACATGTGGCGCATTCTTCTTGACGATTATAATTAATGGTCTTTTTACCGCCAAAAATTGCCTCATCAAATTTCAATTTCATACGATATTCGAGGTCACGGCCCTTTTTAGGCGCAGTAGGATCACTGCGACGACTAGAACCGCCGCCAAAAAATGAACTAAAGATATCACCAAAGTCGCCAAAATCATCAAAGCCGCTAAATCCTTGACCATTACCGCCATTAAAGCCACCTTGTTGACTGCCCGTAGTTCCAAATTGATCATATTGGGACTTTTTTTGAGGATCTTTTAAAATATCGTAAGCATCATTAACTTCTTTAAATTTTTTTTCGGCATCGGGAGCTTTATTCAGATCGGGATGATATTTTTTGGATAATTTGCGGTAGGCTCTTTTAATTTCATCCTCAGAGGCGTTACGATCAATGCCAAGTGTCTCATATGGATCCATATTCTACCCAGCCTTTCTATTTCAACGAAATGAGCCAAAGATTGGCTTTGGCTCATCGTTGACTGTGATTAATTAAAGATTGCAGGTTATCAATTAACTATTTATTTTTATCAGGGTCTACTTCTTTAAAGTCACCATCAACAGTGTCGTCACTCTTAGCACCATTAGCATCACCAGAAGTTGCTGCATTTGGATCCTTTTGGGAGTTATCAGACTGAGCTTGTTGATACAACTTAACTGCTAAATCTTGGACAATTTTATTTAAATCATCCTTTTTGGCTTTCATTTCCTCAAGATTATTATCAGATTGAGCTTTCTTTAATGCTTCTTCAGCATCTTGAGCTTTCTTAATTTCATCTTCGGAAACTTTACCTTTGACATCCTTTAAAGTCTTGTCAGTGGTGAAGATTAACTGATCAACTTCATTACGTAAGTCGGCTTCTTCTTTACGCTTTTTATCAGTTTCTTCGTTTTCTTTAGCTTCTTTTTTCATCCGTTCAATTTCTTCATCAGACAAACCGGAAGAACTCTTAATGGTAATCTTTTGTGACTTGCCAGTACCTAAATCTTTGGCAGAAACGTTGACAATACCATTTTTATCGATATCAAATTTAACTTCAATTTGCGGTACCCCCCGTGGTGCTGCTGGAATATCCGTCAATTGGAAACGACCCAAAGTTTTATTGTCAGCTGCCATTGGCCGCTCACCTTGTAAAACATGGATATCAACTGCTGGTTGATTATCAGCTGCCGTGGAAAAGACTTGTGACTTGCTGGTAGGAATAGTTGTATTGCGATCAATTAATTTAGTGAAGACTCCACCCATAGTTTCAATACCTAAAGAAAGAGGTGTGACATCTAGTAAGACAATATCTTTAACATCACCAGTGATGACACCACCTTGAATAGCTGCACCTAAAGCAACAGCTTCATCCGGGTTAATTGAATGATCAGGCTCTTTGCCTGTCCAACTCTTAACAGCTTCTTGAACAGCAGGAATCCGAGTAGAACCACCATTTAAAATAACCTTGTCAATATCAGAGCTGCTTAAGCCCGCATCCTTCAACGCATTTTCAACAGGAATTCGAGTTTTATCAACTAAATCTGCTGTTAATTCATTGAATTTTGCCCGGGATAATGTAGTTTGTAAATGTAATGGACCATCAGGACCAGCAGAAATAAATGGCAAGCTAATTTCAGTTTCTGAAACTCCGGATAAATCTTTTTTAGCTTTTTCTGCAGCATCTTTTAAGCGCTGCAAAGCCATTTTATCTTGTGATAAGTCGATATTGTGCTGAGATTTAAAATCAGCAATCAACCAATCCATAATAGCATTATCAAAGTCATCCCCACCTAAGTGAGTATCACCATTCGTAGAAAGTACTTGAAAGACGCCATCGCCTAATTCCAAGATGGAAACATCAAAAGTTCCTCCACCAAGGTCATATACTAATACTTTTTCGTCGTCTTTACTTTTATCCAAACCATAAGCTAATGCTGAAGCTGTTGGTTCGTTAATAATCCGTTTAACATCCAAACCGGCAATTTTACCAGCATCCTTAGTTGCTTGACGTTGAGAATCGTTGAAATAAGCTGGCACAGTAATGACAGCCTGGGTAACTTCCTCACCCAAATATTTTTCCGCAAATCCCTTAATATACTGCAAAATCATAGCTGAGATTTCTTGCGGTGTATATTCTTTTTCATTAACTTTAACCTTATATCCTGCTTCACCAATATGGCGCTTAATTGAAGCCACTGTATTAGGGTTAGTAATTGCTTGACGTTTTGCTACTTCGCCGACTTGAGTTTCACCATCTTTGAAAGCAACTACAGATGGTGTAGTCCGTCCACCCTCAGGATTTGCAATAATTTTTGGTTCTCCGCCTTCAAGTACTGCGACAGCGGAATTTGTTGTTCCTAAGTCAATACCAATAATCTTAGCCATAAATCTTTACCTTCCTTTATTTTGCTTTAAATAACTTTACTGAGCAACAACTACCATGCTTGGTCGAATAACTCGGTCTTTTAATTGGTAGCCAGCTTGTAATACTTGAACAATCGTATCCGCTGGATGTTGATCATCAGCGGGCACTGTTTGTACTGCTTGATGAACAGTGGGATCAAACTTTTTACCAGCTGCCGGAATTTCTACAATACCATTTTCTGCTAAAGCCTGCTGCAAGTGTTTTAAAACCATTTGCACCCCAGCTGTAATACTTTGGCTATTGCTATCTTGATTTTGCTCTTGGGCACTAATTGCCCGCTGCAAATTATCTAATGCTGGTAAAATAGCTGTCGCCAATTTTTGTCCATCATATTTAATTAAAGCTGCTTGATCTTGCTGATTATGTTTTTTAATATTTTGAATTTCAGCTTGAGATCGCAAATACTTATCTTGAGCCGCTTGTAATTGCTTTTCTAAATCACGATTTTTATCTAATAATTTGTCAACAATTTCTTCATCAACTTGCTTAGCCTTTTTAGCGGTCGTATCTTTAACCTGCTTAGCAGCGGCCTTTTTATGAGCTGTTGCTTTAGATGGCTGCTTTTGCGCAATATCTTTTTCTGATGGAAAATCCTCAGGATTGATTTCTGATTTAGCCAATATTATCCTCCTCGTCTAACTTGAATTACCATTAATTTCTCTGAAGTAATCAAAAAGCCTTTTAGCTAATTCTTTTCTTAAAGAAGCAATTAGCCCAATTAACTGTGAATAAGGCATATTTGTCGGTCCTAATAAAGCAATTAATCCCTGTCCATAATCTCCAACACTATAACGGGCAGTAATTAAACTATAATTCTTCAAGGCTTCCGGGTCGATTTCATTGCCCAAATGAACTCTAATATTAGACTTGGGCTCTTCATCTAAGCTATCTTGATCAAGTCCTAATAACTTAGTTAAGTCTCGATCACTGTCAAATAATGAATACAAGTACTTTAAATTAGAACTATTGCGGACATCTACATAATTCAGCAAATTAGATTTACCATCTACAAAAAAGTGATCTGCCGAAACATTATCAATGATTTCATCAAACATTGATAAAAAGCCATCAGGCGTCTGCAAATATTGGGCAACCAAATATGGAAAATCAGTTTTTAAACGTTGGGAAACTTTGGTTAAGGTTTCACCAACTAGCTGATCATTAATAATCCTTACAACTGATTCAATTTGATCCCCGGGTAAATTATGCGGAATTTTATAAATCTGATTATGCACATCACCATTACTAGTAACAATAATGGCCATTATTTGTTGCTGGCTTAATGGAACAATGCGAAAACCAGTTAATTTTGTATTTTTACTCTCTGGTCCTAGAGCAATCGCCGTATAACTTGTTAAAGTTGATAAAATTTTAGCAGATTGTGCAACAATTTCATCAATTTTATTAAAACTTGGCTTTGCAAAATCTGATTGAATTAATTCAGCAATCTGTTCGGAAACATTAATTGGCTTCAACAAGTTATCTAAATAATAACGATAACCTTTTGCTGAAGGCACCCGTCCAGAAGACAAATGAATTTTTTCAATGAGACCTGCTTTTTCCAAACTTGCCATATCATTCCGAATAGTAGCGGAGCTGACATGGGTTGGCAAGACATCTAATAAAGCCTTCGAGCCAATAGGCTGTCCAGTTTCAATATATTGCTGCACAATTGCTTTTAAAATCTGTGCTTGACGATCAGTTATCAAAACAAATCACCTCGCTCCTAGCACTCATGCACTATGAGTGCTAACAGTATAAAATATAGCAATCTCTTAGCACTGTGTCAAGTCGATTGCTATTTTTTCGCAAAATAATTTTTTGTTGCTTGTTGGTCTTGCTTTAATTGACGAACTAATTGTTGAGGATTATCAAAAGCAATTTCACCGCGTAAATACTGCAGCCATTCTAATTTCATCGTCTTACCATAGATATCTTGCTCGAAGTCTAAAATATTGGCCTCAATTGTTACGGGATTTTGTCCCTGATTAAAAGTTAAATTGCGACCTATTTGAGTCATAGCTGGATACCATTGATTATTTATTTGTACCCGGGTTACATATACTCCGAAATCTGGCACTAGTTGCTGAGGATGCACTGCTAAATTTGCCGTTGGGAATCCTAAAGTCCTACCCACCGCACGTCCATGAACAACCTGACCGCTATTTTGATAATTATAGTTTAACATTAAATTGGCTTGAAAAATTTGATGTGTTTTCAGAGCTTTTCTAACATTAGTCGAAGAAATTTTAGCGCCAGCCATTTGTAGCTGAGGTACTTCTACTACTGAAAAATGATTTTTGGCGAGAGTTTTTAAATGTTGCATATCGGCTCTATCCGCGGGACCAAAGGTCCAATCAAATCCAGCCACTAAGGTATTAAGCTTGAACTTTAATAAAAATTCATTTACAAATTCAACAGGCTGTAATTGAGAAAATTGCTGATCAAATTTCACAATATAAACAATATCAACCCCTATCTGTTCCAGTAATTCTAGTTTGCGTGGCAGTAAAGAAAGATA